>NZ_JAAHGB010000052.1:0-51890 GCF_010672695.1 Okeania sp. SIO1H4 | reverse complement strand
AGCTATTCTATTCTGCGCCTTTTTCCAGTTATTTGACCCCATTTCTTTTCTAGATACAATTCTATGCTTTCTGGCTAAATTAGATTGAGATTTTCTATAAAAATTCGGCACAGAAATAGTCTCACCAATATTAGTAGTAAAAAATTCTTTTAAGCCTAAATCAATACCTACAGCAGTCTTAATATTATCTGTAGGAATTAAACCCACCCCTTCAGTTCCCCTCCCTGGAGGGGTTAGGGGAGAGTGATCTTCTCAGCTTAAACTTATATAATAACTATCAGCTTTTTTGGTTATAGTTGCAGTTTTAATCACAAACCCATATGGTATAGGTCTATGAACTATCACAGGAATAGCACAAAACCTCGTAGTAATTATTTGCTTACTATCAAATTTAATTACTGATAAGCGGATGATTAACTCTACTGAAACAAAATGACCTTAACTTACCTGATTTTTTAAATCTTGGTCGTCCTCCATGTTTACCAGTTTTATCAGGTATTAACCAACGCTTCCAAGCTTGATCTAGTCTTTGTAAGTTAATTTGTTGAACTTCCTATGGAGATTTCCTTGTAGTCGGGAAATAAGTTTTTTGTCTGTAAGAGTGATGATTGCTCAAAAGAATAATCTGGCAACTCTTGAATCTCACCCATAGGACATGACACTATCGAACAACGGTTATTTGACACCTGGTTTGGTTCAACCAGTCCAAGGGTTGACCAAGAGCATAATTCCAATGCCTTTGTAATAGTTATAGCCAATAACCAATGTTGACTGACTGTTCACAAGTGGGCTTAATTTTGTAGCAATGAGTAATTATTATAATTTTATATTCAACTTATTGCTATATTGTGTTAACCACTTATCACAAAGGTTTTAGGTCTGTTTACTCTCTTAACTGTTCAGATCCTATTTGTCACTAAATACCGAAAAAAAGTGATTAACTCTGAAATACTCCAGTAGTTAAACAAAATATTCGACGAAACGTGCCAAAAGTAGGAATGTAAATTAGCAGAATTTAATGGTGAAGTTGACCTTGTACATCTGTTAATCGACTTTTTTCTACCTTATTTCCCCTATTTCTAACAATCAAAGTTTTGTAATATTGCTCAGTCTAATAATTGGTATAAAACTACTTAAATTATGATCATAATATTTTTAATTTAATTTCATAAATGTTGCTTATCAAACAGGTTATCGTTTCAGTTATGTTAGTATTAAGTATTGTTGAGCAAGCTGGACATTTAGACAGTTTGAAAGATTGATTTTTTTGTCAATGAATCTTAAAATATCAAGATCATTTGGTTGGGAATCTCTCGTAGCATATATAAATGATAAAGAGGTAAAATTTTAATTTGTCTCTTTACCTGACCTGTTTTTCAATTTCTAACCCTTGATTTTATATTTAGGAATTGTGTCCCAAAAATCGTAGGTAGTAAGTTAAGTTAAGAATAAAAAAACTATGACTAATAACAACATTGAGGAAAAAATTGAGCAAGAGCGCGAAGAAGCTCGTGCTATTTGTGATGCTTCTGGTGCTAATTCCAAGGAATGTGCAGTAGCTTGGGATTCGGTAGAAGAGCTTCAAGCTGAGTCTGCTCATCAAAAGGAAAAGAAGTCTCCAAGTTCCTTGGAAAATTATTGCGATGATAATCCTGAGGCTGTTGAGTGTCGAGTATACGACAACTAGGGCCAGTTTATTGATTTAATAAGCTATTCGACCGTAGTTTATTAAATTAAATATATTAATGCTTGGCTGGTAAGCAACTGAAATATTTAACTTATTAATTCAGTTGCTTATCAAAAAAATATACCATAAATAACTTTTTAAAGTTAATTACGATTATAGTTAAATTTTTATAAGTTACTATTTTTATAAGTTACTAATTATGTTAAACTTTTTACCCATAGCCATCACATCTGGATTAGAGATTTGGGTCTGGATGGACTATAGGCTAGCGGTATTATTCACTGTGGTACTACCCCTACTTATTTTGATTTGGGCTTTTGTCAAAAAGTCTGAAGCTATTCAACGTTTGTTGATTACTTATTGGCGAGTTTCTAGTTTATTGGCAATCACTGTTTACTTAATGATTGCAGCAGTACCTATAAGTTTTTTAACATCATTAATAGCTCGAATTTTAATTCCGGTAGCTTTGTGGTTTTGGGTAGATTTGAATGAGGAAATTCGAGAATTACGAAATTCTCCTCTGAAGGCTAGTTTGACTTCTTGGCGTTGGGCTGCTACATTTTATAATTTAATCGGAGCATTATTCGAAATTCCTTTTTTGGCCTGTGCTTTTAAATCCCGCAATGATTTACTTGAAGATCCATTTTGTAATGTTTGGCTAGACCCTCCATGGTTATTTAAACAAATTTTTCATGCAGATTGGCCTCAAGAATTTATCGGCTTCTTGGGGTTTACTGGATTAATCATCTATACAATTTTTCTCTGTTATTTTGTTTTGGTTAAGTTACAGAAGCAAGGGCGATCGGCAACAGGAAATTAGAAGGAAGAAGGAAAAAGAAGACTGCGTTGTTTGCATTTTAGGCTTTTGAGATGTCCTAGTCTTTCTTTTTAGTGCTATATGATTAAATCTCAGTCTAGTTTTATTGCCTAAACACCAAGATTCTATTTAGGCGAAAACTGATATCTTTTTTTGAAAATTATTTTAGTAAAAGTGAATTTGCTATGAGAATATAGAATCAAGCAAATTTTACCGAATAATTAAGGTTTAAAGGCTCTTATTTAAAGAACAAACAAAGAAAAAAATACTGACCAATATTATCCTTTTTAAGGAGAGTGAATAATTAATAATTAATTGTTTAACTATCTACTGAAAGTTATTATGAATAGCATTTCTCATCGTTTGGAACAATACACAATTAAAAAACCTAATGAAGTATTAATAGTTAAGGTTGAAGTTGATGGAGAACTAGATGAAATAGCTATTTTTAAAGGTTTTTCTAGTTCCCTAATGAAACCTACAGCTTTCGACCCAGATATACCTGTATTACCTGAAACATCTAAAATTCTTAGTATCGATTTGGTTACTAGTCCCTACAACCCAGAATCACCTACTTATATTAAACAGGGACTGACTAGAGAACAAATGCAGTCCCTGCTTGCAGAAATGGGAATTTAGTAGTTTAGTTAACTCCACCAGCAGCTTGCAGACGTGCTCTAGCTCGCTTCAAGGCTTTTTGGGCTTTGATTTTTGCTTGAAGGTCGCCGTTTTCAGCTTTTTCCAGACTAGATTCAGCCTCATTGTAAGCTATACGAGCTGCTTCTTTGTCAATAGTATCTCCTTTTTCAGCGCCATTAATGAGTATAGTTACTTCATTTGCTTCTACTTCAGCAAAACCACCCATCAGAGCGATCGCTACCCAATCTTTACTTTTTTCAGCACGAACTCGCATTACACCTATATCGAGAGCGGTCAGCATAGAAGCGTGTCCACTTAAAATTCCTAATTGACCTGTTGTACTAGGTATAATTACTTCTTCAGCTTCTGAGTCCCAAACTGTCTTGTCGGGAGATATTACACGCACAGTTAATGTCATTTGTCAATCATTTTTTGTTTATTTTTATTTGTGTTAGTTACTTAAGTTGTCAGTTGACTGTCGATCTCAGCATCGATAACCAACAAGCCAACTGTCAAGATTTTTTCGCTAACTAACTACCAACATAGCCAGTAAGACTATGCTTCTGCCTTCATTTTTTCAGCTTTGGCAATTACTTGGTCAATACCTCCCACCATGTAGAAAGCTTGTTCTGGTAACTCATCAAGTTCACCAGATAAAATCATTTTGAAGCCTTTCATGGTATCTTCGAGCTTCACATATTGACCAGGAGAACCTGTAAATACTTCAGCTACAAAGAAAGGTTGTGATAGGAAACGCTCTATCTTACGAGCGCGAGCTACTGTTAGACGGTCATCTTCAGATAATTCGTCCAAACCTAAGATAGCGATAATATCCTGAAGTTCTTTGTACCTTTGTAGGGTGGATTGTACTGAACGAGCTACAGCATAATGCTCGTCACCTACTACACTTGGTTGCAACATAGTAGATGTAGAGTTTAAGGGGTCAACTGCTGGGTAAATACCTTTAGAAGCAAGTCCCCTTGACAATACTGTAGTTGCGTCTAGGTGAGCGAAGGTAGTAGCAGGTGCAGGGTCTGTCAAGTCATCCGCAGGTACATATACTGCTTGAATAGAAGTAATAGAACCTTCTTTTGTGGATGTAATTCTTTCTTGCAATTCACCCATCTCTGTACCCAAGGTAGGTTGATATCCTACCGCAGATGGCATTCTTCCCAGAAGTGCAGATACTTCAGAACCTGCTTGTACAAACCGGAAGATATTGTCAATGAAAAGTAGTACATCTTGCTTACTAACATCCCGGAAATATTCCGCCATTGTTAGAGCAGATAGACCGACACGCATTCTTGCTCCTGGTGGTTCGTTCATCTGACCATAAACCAAGGCCACCTTAGAGTCAGGGAGGTTCTTTGGATTAATTACTCCGGACTCAATCATTTCATTGTAAAGGTCATTACCTTCACGAGTCCGCTCTCCCACGCCACCAAACACGGATACTCCACCGTGAGCTTTAGCGATGTTATTAATCAACTCCATGATGATAACGGTTTTACCTACACCCGCACCACCAAATAATCCAATTTTTCCACCACGACGATAGGGAGCTAGTAGGTCTACAACTTTAATACCTGTTTCAAAAACGGAAGGCTTAGTTTCTAGCTCTACAAATTTAGGAGATTCACGGTGAATTGCAGATTTCTCCTCAGTTCCCACTGGGCCAAGTTCGTCTACTGGTTCGCCGATCACGTTAAATATTCTACCTAGAGTAGCAGTGCCTACAGGTACACTAATTGCAGCCCCAGTGTCTACTACTTCCATACCACGTACAAGGCCATCTGTGCCACTCATCGCCACAGCTCTAACTTGGTTGTCGCCTAGAAGTTGTTGCACTTCACAGGTGACTGAAACATCTTGTCCAGCTTCGTTTTGAGCTGTAATTGTTAGGGCATTGTAGATTTCAGGAAGACTTCCACTAGGGAATTTAGCATCTACAACTGGACCGATAATTTGAGTGATTTGTCCTACGTTTGTTTTTTCTGCGGTGCTTACCATTCTATCTATTCTATATGCTTATTTAGCTATCCAAATTAATATACCCGACACTGACACTGCTATGGCATGAAAGCTTGCTGTTGCTTTTAGTGTGGGCTTTTTGTTCGATTAATCTTCCTCTATAATCTGCAATTTTCAGAATATAGGTCTGACCAAATATCTGAAGGTTTTGCTTAAGTGTGAAAAATAATATATCGCACTTACTTCCAGTAGTAGTCACTGATTGACATACTCCACTCACTTCAGGAAGTGGATTTTCCCAGACTTATGCCAGTGGGATTACTGGTTCTTCCAGACTGCTTAACTAGCTAAGCTCTGGCAACAGTTAGTCTTATGGGGGGCTCTCCCCAGTTGTTCAGGTAATTGGCCTTAGTTTTTGGATGCCCGACCATACTATCGATGGACTATTTATTTTTTAGTAACTGACCCTCTGCTACTCAGATATATATCTTCGATAAAAAGGATAATTCTGTTGTAGTTTCATGGGTAAGGTTTGAGAAGGGATTGGTGACCATTCTCCTGTGTTTCTCCATTTGTATCTAGGGAAGGCATTTTAGCCCACAGAGATTCTTGAATATATGAGGTTGGCCTCAAGCCCATGCTCTAAATCAATCATCCGGGCTTTTTACTTTGGCCTTTAGACTGAACAAATTGCACTGTCATTTTTTAGAGTATCACTGAAGGGTTCATCAAAGGAGATATTAATTATTTTGCTGAGGACTTTTTTGTATCCGACATTCCGCAGCTCTAGCTTGTAGTGTCAGGTATTTATTGCTCAGATTTTTACATGATAGGCATTACGAGCTTTATTAAGTATAAATACATACTACATTAACTATTGACTATAATTCTTAATATTAGAATCTGTGTTCCACCATCTTCGTGGAAAAAGGTACTGTAGTATGTTTGTCGTGCGGAATATGGTTTGTATAATTACTGATTATATCATTTTGTGTGATTATTGTCAAGTTTGAAAAACGAATGAAATGATATGTGTTTTGATCGGAAAATATTTGTCAAATTGATTTAAGAAATTAGCGATCGCTCGAAATTTTTGCCGAAAACCTCGGTGTAAAGCTTCCCCCTTCTAGGGCTCGATCTATAATATTTGGATATCTCATAGTTTTATCTGCAAAAATATGTGATCAAATCATACTAGAGAAATCAAAGAAATAGTAATCTTAGTAACTAGACAGTGCGAAGTTCTTGGAATAACTATTAATAGCTAAGGCTTTCAGCGATCTAAAGGTTAAAAACTCTTTATTCACAGTTGTAGGTACTGTCTCAATCAAATAATTACCACAAAGCAATAATTAGACTAGAAAAATGTCATTTGAAGGTAAGTAGACAGCTTAAAGACTGGGCTATTACAGCGGTTTTCATTTCGATATACCACAGTAGAGACGTTCCATGAAACTTCCCTACAGGGTGCGTGATTATGACGATGTGGTTCATCAATATGAAAAGCGCTGTAAACAAGCTCGGTGCGTAGTTCACTTGTTAGATATGATTGTCTATGTAGACAATGTGTTATATCATTTTGATAAATATTTGGTATAAATAGTTAAGTTATTGCTAGTAGTTCAGAAAGTTTAATTTTTAGTCAAAAGTACATTATTGGTAAAGTCTAGAAATCACTCAAATTATGCGCAACATTCTTTTTTCACCCAATGGTATTAGATCCATGATTTTTCTATAAGTAGTTAGACAAAATTATTTGTATATTTACCGTAATGAGAAAACAATAACCCAGGTAATTAGTGATTTCATTGATTCACTAAAACTTAAGTCTCAAAAGTCAGTTGAAAAATCTGAAAATTAAGCTTAAGAGGAAAATAGTTGATCTGCTAGCTGTTTTCCTCTAACCGTTGATAACGGGAGTCCCCAACAGCTATTTTCAGATGAGGTCTATTTTATTCTGCCTGTTTCCTACTTCAAGCAAATATTGAATTAATTTTTTACAGATACTTAACTGAGATTATTTAACTATTGTGAATATCTGAGCTGGCTTTAATACGTCTAATAGGCAAATTTGCCACTAATGCTGTAGCTCTTTGATTATTTTCTAACAAAAATTCTGAATCGTTGTCATCTATTTCAACATAGCGAGATACTACTTCCATAATTTCTTTTCTCATAGCCTCTATTATTTCTGGATTGATATCGGCACGGTCATGAGCGATAACCAGCTTCAAACGACGCTTAACTTCATTACGACTACTAGGAGTATTTCTAGAAAAAAGTTTTTCTATAATTTCATTTAACATTAGCTTATTGTTAATTCAATAGTTGATTTATTCAGTAAATTGTAATTTTTTCCATATTAAACAATTTTAGATGATAATAATTTACGCAACCAAGTAAAGAAATTTTCTTGTGGGGGGTCTAGGTCAATAAAATCTACTTTTTCTCCATCTAAACGACGAGCAATATTAACAAATTCTGAGCCTGCGAGAGAAATATTTTCTGCTAATACTAAAGGTTCGCCTCGGTTAGTAGATACAATTACTTTCTCATCATCTGGAATAATTCCCATCAGTGGGATAGCAAGAATTTCTTCTACGTCTTGTACTGACATCATTTCATCAGCTTGGACCATCTGAGGTCTAATCCGATTAACTATCAGATGGATATTCTTAACATTATTGGCTTCTAAAAGGCCAATTACTCTGTCCGCGTCACGGACGGCAGATATTTCTGGGGTTGTAACAATTATAGCTTCTTGGGCCGGGGCGATCGCGTTCTGGAAACCTTGTTCAATTCCAGCAGGAGAGTCAATCAGAATATAGTCATATTTTGGTATTAACATATTGACTAACTCTTGCATTTGTTGGGGAGTAACTACTTCTTTCATTCGATTTTGAGCAGCAGGTAAAAGTGCCAACCGAGGTTGTCTTTTATCCCTAACTACTGCTTGTTCGAGGCGGCATTCTCCTGCTAAAACCTCTACTGCCGTATAAACAATTCTGTTTTCTAAACCTAGTAGTAAGTCCAAATTTCTTAATCCGAAATCTGCATCAACTACGGCTACTCGGCGACCCTTTTGAGCTAAAGCCATGCCCAAGTTTGCTGTGCAAGTAGTTTTTCCCACTCCACCTTTACCAGAAGTAATAACAATAATTTTGCTCATAAGCTATTAGAAATTAAGAAATAAAGAATTGTATATAGTCAAAACTTAGAGATTATTTTGGTATTTTAGATTAAGTTTAAAGTTTCTAACAGGATAATAATTATTTCATTACCCAATTTTTTAGATATGTAAACTGCAAAAAATCTGCTACTTCAAAGTTAACTTCAGAAATATCAGCTTATTCTTGTTACATTAAAACTGTGATTTTGTCAAGGAAGATTGATTTTGTAAAGACACTAGAGAATGAGGTTGGGGTGAAAAATTGTCGTTATGATTTGCTAGGTGCCAAAGGAGAATAAGTTTTTGAGTGAATTTACTTTTCGTTACATACTTATTTTGTTTGCGCCCTCTTAATATATTGCACGTTAATTTAAAGACATAGTGTTGTCTAGTTCCTAATTCCTAATTCCAATAAATTTTCTACAGGAGCATTTTCTCGGTTCTACCAACTACCAACTACTGACTACTGACTACTTCTTCAACGCCGTATCTTAACAAAGTCTACCATCCTACTAATACGAATCCCTTGATCTGTCACATAAGCAACTTCAGGATAAAATTGATTTGGTAGTTTTTCTGGCCCTCTAGCTACTTGCCCTGCAATTCTGATAATAGTTGGTTCCATCTGTAAAGTCATAATTACACTTTGAGAATTTCCTTTAGCACCAGCGTGGACTATTCCTCGTAAACGACCCCACACTAGAATATCTCCATCAGCAATGACAGAACCACCAGGATTAACATCTCCTACAATTACTACCGTACCGGGGTGCCGAATTTCTACTCCGGAACGAATGGTCATCTGTAAATATAAAGGTTCAAACATAGGTTGAACTTTTTCTGTAGGAGCTTGGTTGAGAGTAATAATGTCAAATTTTTGTTCTACAGAATAGCCAACTGTGACTGCTGCTACAGCAGTTTGGCGACGTGAAGTTTGAACTGTTGTTAATTCTAGTTCTACTTCTAAAAGAGCTTCAGCTATTTCTTGCAGTTGACGAGTATCTAATAAGCGGTCAAAAGCAATGAGCTGTACCTCTGTTTTTGGCTGCCAAAATCTTTCTCCTGCTTTGAGGCGTTGCTTAAACTGTTGCCAAATTTCTGTCCAGGTCATAGCAGTTGGACTTTCTATCTCACCATTATTAAATTCTGGTGGCAAGAGTAATAACAGTTTTCCTTCCTCTGTTTTGAATCTGACTTGTAAGTTGGTACTTACTTCTGGTGTAGAGGTGGAAGTAGTTGAGATAGAATCATCAGAAGACATAGAGTATGGAACTTTATTTTTAATTTTTTCTTTTGGCCAGACTATCTTATCATATCAGTTATTAATTAAGATTTGTGTGTTAGTACACCATTTATACGAGAAGGAAGAAGGAAAAAGGGCGATTAGTTTTTTAGGAGAGAAAGAAGGAGCGAAAAATCTGGTGTTGTCTGATGAGATGTCCGCACCCTTTCCCTCAAAATAAATAAGGGACAACAGAGAGATTTGCTTTTGAAGCGAGAAGATAGTTTTCTAATCTTGTCAATTTCCCTTTTATCCTATTGAAGAATGAATTGGTTAAAAAACTATAGTGCTATATAAATAAATGAGGTAATTATGAGCATCAAAACATTAACATCTCGCCCCTATAAAGGTGAGATAGATTTAGAGGCGATCGCTCAATTGCTAAATAGTAGTGAATTAGTTCATCAATTCCATGAATGGCCGTCTCCGGCAGAAATGCTCATGCAATTGGAAACTCCGTCTGTAGACAAGCAGCGCGATATTTGTTTATGGGAAGATAGCAACAGTCAAGTTATGGCTATTGCGGGATTGATAATTCCAGAAATAGGAGCAGATATTGCAGGTATTTTGTGGTTTCGAGTTGACCCCAATGCTCAAGGCAATAATTTAGAAGTTCAAATTCTGGAGTGGGGAGAGAAACGGATGCGGGAAGTGGGTAGGGAAAGGAATGTCAAGGTTAAAGTGCTGTCTGGAGGACATAGTGATAATGTTGAACGTATAGCTTTATTAGAAAGTTGTGGTTTTGCAATTGAGCGATATTTTCTGACAATGGAGCGATCGCTTACTGACCCTATTCCAGAAGCTGAGTTTCCAGAAGGTTTCACCCTAAAACATATAGAAAATGAAGCAGATGCAGCAGCTTGGACGAAAATGTTTAATCAAACTTTTATCGATCATTGGAATCATCAAGATATTACTGTTGAGTCTGTGAAGAATAAACTCAATGACCCTAAATATCGGTCAGAATTAAGTTTAGTTGCAGTTGCGCCTGATGGTATTTTTGCTGCTTTTTGTGATTGTCAGATTCACCCAGAAAATAATGAGTTGAATAAACGCAAAGATGGTTTAGTTAGTCTCCTTGGCACCCGAAGTGGTTTCAGGAAACGGGGGTTAGGGCGTGGTATTTTGTTGTCAGCACTGAAATTGTTGAAAACAGAGGGTATGGAAACAGCGATGTTGTATGTTGATGCGGATAATCTTTCGGGTGCGACGAGACTTTATGAGTCGGTTGGTTTCCGGAGGGTTAATACTCAAATAGCTTATATTAAGGCAGTTTAGGTAATTTCAGTTATCAGTTATCAGTTATCAGTACCCCTACAATCAGGAGGTTTGAAATATAGAATATTCTATTTTCTCTTGGTCTGATGGATATGGCGAGGAGACCTCGCGTTAAAGTTGAATTAAACGAGTCTATAGTCTATATTTCAGCCGTTATTCACCATTATGATACAGGACTACCAAAAATTTTTCTCTACCCCCTTGACAATATTGTAATATATTGTGTAGTATTAATTTATGCCAGTTATGGGAATGTCTCTAAATCTGGAAAATCAAACCTTGTGTTGTAGTATAAGGTGGTGATGATTTTGGGAAGATTGGCGATCGCATAATCCCATATTACAAATTTTCCGTAGATAAAGGAAGAGTAAATGTTAGAGAAAAAGAGAAATTTAAGATATTAAAACACACCTCTATGCAATGCGAACTGTGTGAAAGGGAGATGGAAAAATTAACTGTCCATCACCTAATTCCCAAACAAAACACCAAACGCCAAAAAATTAACCCAGGTCCCACTATTAATATTTGTTCGGCCTGTCATCGGCAAATTCATGCCTTCTTTGATAACAAGCGTTTAGCAAAAGAGTTAAACACTGTTGAAAAACTGAAAAATGAACCACAAATGGAAAAATTTTTGTTGTGGGTAAGCAAGCAAAACTCAAGTAAAAGGATACAAGTACACCGCCAAAATTCAAGAATTTAGAATGCGCGAATTTAGAATTACCTCTCCTTGAAAGGAAGACTATTGAGCAAGAAAAAACTTAAATTGCCTGTGCATATTCACCCTTGGGTTCACACAAACGATAAAGTGCGGACATGATATCAGGAGTATTGGTGACACGCGGAGATGAAGCAAGAGTGGCTTATTAGGTTCATACCCTAAAAATCAGTGAGTGCAACTCTCACCTCCGCCACCAAATGCAGGTGTGATTTGACATCCTCTCCATAGCTCAATGGATAGAGCAACACTCTTCTAAAGGAAGGTTCCAGGTTCAAGTCCTGGTGGAGGCGTTGAACACATTAATGTTCAAAATGTACCACTAAAAAAGGAGGTTGTTTTCATTGACTTTATTTAAAACTAACCCATGCAATAGTTCCTAGCGTGACCCAACATTTAGAGCTTACATACTTAGTACGAGAGGAATAGTAACACTATTAAACACAGTGGGCGCGTGAGAACGGGGAGTGCGAAGAACCCGATAGGTTGGCTTCAAAGTAGCAATCCTTTAAAGAGTGTGTGGTAACTCATCGGCGGAGTTCCCCTAGTAACTGAGAAAGCGCATAAAACGCTCTCATAACTTGCACGCTGGGCAATTTGCAATTGGTCATCCCCCCCTACCCCCCTTTCAAAGGGGGGAGCCAGAAAGAAAAATTGCTGATTCAAACCCCAAATAATTAATTATGCCTATTTATTTTTACGGTGTTCGTACAAAAATTTATGGTTGCTTTTCTAATTTTTCCCGACATGGTTTTGAACTTGATGGGTTTTGGTGGCCGACGAATGAACATTATTTTCAAGGCCAGAAGTTTGCTACTACAGACCGTCTATGGTTTGATAAAATTCGGGAAGTCAAAACCCCAAAAGAGGCAGCAAAGATGGGGCGCAGTAGAAAATACCCTCTACGACCAGATTGGGAAAAGGTCAAGGATGAAATTATGGAAGGGGGTGTATTAAAAAAATTTGAAACTCATGCTGACATTCGGGAAATTCTGATGTCTACAGGCGATGAGTTGATTGTGGAGAATTCACCTAGTGATTATTATTGGGGTTGTGGTAAAGATGGGACGGGCAAAAATAAGTTAGGACTGATTTTAATGGCGGTTCGGGAAAAATTGCGCGATCGCGACTCAAATTAAAAAATTATCAACTTAATCAAAGGGGGACTTGGTGTAATGGGAGCATACGATTCTTGCACAGTCGTGGCAGGGGTTCAAATCCCCTAGTTTCCATTTGGTGTCTGAGGTTGAAGTGGTCGAAACGTCGGTTTGTGACACCGGAGAAAGCGGGTACTCTTCGAGAACGCTTCGCGAACGAGTCCCGTCAGACACCCTAATGAATATAATTTCTAATCTAATTGTAATCTTCGCAGTTAATTACAAGCATGATGTAGAGAAGCAGGAGCATTTTCATCAAGTCCTTGAGGACAGATATCTGATGCTAATTTTTCTGCTGAAGCTTTAGCTAATGTAATTCTGTCTGTGATATTTAGAGTTTTATCTTTGTAATCATCTTCTTCATTAACATCTTTACCATTAATATAAGAAAACCAAGTCTCTATATTTCTGGCAGGCACAAAAATAGCTATTTTTTCATTAGGTAAATGCATATCTTTTTTCTGGATAGGTGAGTTTTGCCATCTAGTTAAATCTTGCTGATGAAAAATTTCTGAGACTTGATAATATTTTCCGGTAGTTTCAAATTCTCCTAATATAAATTTTTGGAGTTTATGCAAAACTTCAAAAACTGTTATTTTGCCAGAACCATTTGCTCCTAGTAGTAAATTTATATTTGAGAATTCAATTTCAAAGTTAAACAGACATTTAAAGTTGTTGACATAAAGTTTTTTTAGCATTGACAGAATTAATAACTTGGAAAAAAGTTTCTATTCCCTGTTTCCTAAATAGACATTTCTATAAAAGTTTCTAAAACTGTTATAGCACGGTTCAAATTTTTGAAGAGGTCTAATTACAAATTGACAATTGACAATTAATCTATTCGGTTTAAAGCCTCTCCTTTTAAGGAGAAAAAAAGAAATAAAATTTCCTTATATTCAATTCCGTTATGGTTTTAACCAAAGGAAATTATTAATTATTAATTATCCATTATTAATTATTAATTAATGAATACTCCCTAAATTAAAAAGACTCTTTAAATGGTCTTAAATCAAGTTCGTGAGTCCATGCGCTGGAATGTTGTTGATGAATTGCCCAATACGTTTCCGCAATAGCTTCAAGTTGTAATAAACCTTCCTCACCTTTTTGAGAAACAAAATTTGGGAACTTTGTGCGAGACTTTTCCCCATCAATGACACCATCAATAATGACATGAGCAACATGAATACCTTGGGAACCAAATTCTCGCGCCATCCCTTGAGCTAATGTTCTTAAACCTGCTTTTGCGACTCCGAATGCTGTAAAAGGTGGTTTTCCTCTTAATGAAGCAGTCGCTCCTGTAAAAATAAGAGTACCTTGTTGTCGCTTTTTCATAGTAGCGATCGCTTGTTTTCCAAATAAAAATCCACCAAAACAATTTTGTTGCCAAAGGTTGATAAAGGTTTCGCTGTCTGTTTCTAATAAGGGTGCCGGAATATTGTTACCAGCGTTGTAGACAGCAAGATCGAGAGGATAACCTGCTTTTTCCACAACTGCAAACAGTTGTTCGACATCCTGTTCGACTGTTGCATCAGTAACAACAGCAGTTGCGGTACTCCCTTGTTGTGTGATTTTTTCCACAATTAACTGTAGTTTATCTCCGCTACGACCAGCAACAAAAACGTGCAAACCTTTTTGAGCAAAATATTTAGCAAGTGTCGCACCTAAACCTGCTTCTGAACCAACACCTATGACAACTGCTGCAAATTTTTCGCTCATCTTAGTTCTTCCTAAAACTATTAGATATCTCCAATAAAATTATTATCCCACAGAAATCATCCATTCTTTTTCCCTACTCCCTCTTTTATGATAAATTTAGATTTTAGATTTTATGACAATTTTTTGGACGAATATCTCCATTTTACTAACTAAAATATGCCTGTATCTATTGATATAGCTAGCTTTCAAAATCCTGAAAAAAAATTCTCCCACCCCCTTGACACTTTATGTATTATTTATGTAGTATATAAATGTGGCAGTCAAAGGAAAAGTAAATAACCTCCAGATAAAAAAGCCATATCTGCACCTAGAAAATTAAATAATTAATCGGAATTTCAACTAACATCCATCAGGTATTACACAAAACCTGAATTGCATAAGCTATTACTTTACACTCATAGAATTTTAGGTTGGTTTAAATCTGGTAAATTTCAATATTATCGGCGTTTTATCAACCCAAAAGAAGCAGAAAATTAACCAGAAAAATATTCTGCTTTCTCAAATAAAATAACAAAAAAAATCAATAACGTTCAACAACTCTATTATCTAGAAAGACGATTCATATTGTAACAGATAATATCAAAAAAATTAGGAGGTGGTGATATGGTTCATATTAGATTTGAAGGACGTTCTTATGATGTTACAGAAAATCAATTAGGCATCAGAGAAAATATGACTGAAAATACTATTAAAGAACGCCTAGCTCAATATTTTGATGTGGGTAAAGAACGCTTTAATTCCTACGTTTTAGACCATCGTCCCAGTGGAGATTTAATTGTTCGCCCCGAAGCAGTTTACGGTTAAATAAAACCTCCTTATTAATAGGAATATCTTATTATCAAAATAATTGGGTCTAAAACCCCGCCTTGATCGGCCGTTTTTGGAGCGTTTCTCTAATCCCCGTTACAAAAACAACTTCTGACTTCTGACTTCGTTATGTTCCGCACCCTAACTGGTAAAGCGTACATACATTTTGGTCTACTAAACCAAAGGTTATAGGTTCGACTCCTATCATTCCCACTATTTTTAGGGAATGTAGCTCAATGGATAGAGCGTTAGTGTCAAACGCTTTATTGACTTGTGCGGAACATATTAATAGTAGTTAAAATTTCACTTCGTGCCCTAACTGAGAAAGCTTACATACTAGCTCATTGGTAGAGCATTTGTCTCAAGAACAAAGTGTAGTAGGTTCAATTCCTGTGTATGAACAAACAGCTTTTTTGACTTGCACGAGGTGATTTTTAACTATTTTAATAAAAATAAAAAATACAAAATTAAACTTTTACTGATAACTGATAACTGAAATTACTTCGCACCCCAACTGATAAAGTATACATACATTTCCTAACTATAGGGTCCTAAGGTAGCGATGTTCGGGCGACCGAAATAGCGAAGCTTTTTAAGTCTCTATGAGATAAAATTAGCGAGTCCACTGTCAAATTAAAAACTGATAAGAACGACTGTAAACGTATTCATGACTTTTTCGACTTGTGCGAAGTAATTTTCAACTATTTGATTTAACTATTTGAAAAAATAAATAAGTAAAAAAAAATCTTAATTTTCACCATTTTAAGTATTTATGAAAACGTTAGTAACTCGCTCCTATCAAGGGGAAACGGATCTAGAAGCGATCGCTGAATTTTTCCAAATTTGTGAAACAGTCGATCGCTTAGATGAATGGGTATCTGTTTCGGATCTGCGACAAGAATTTAACGATCCAGATATAGATAAAGACCGTGATATTCGTCTTTGGGAAAATGGAGAGGGTAAACTCATTGGTTTTGGGAAGCTATTAATACAAAAGTCAATTGATGCTTTTCTCTTTTTTAGAGTCCATCCCACTGTTAGAGGTGAAGGTATAGAGCAAGAAATCATTAGGTGGGGTGAAGCACGAATGAAAGAAGTCGCTAGAGATAAGGGTGTATATGCCAATTTTCGATCGCCTGTTCGCGATACTCAAACCGAACGCATTGCATTATTAGAAAGTTGTGGTTTCACTCCCAAGCGTTACTTTTTTGGGATGGAGCGATCACTCACCGAACCTCTTCCCAAACCGGAGTTACCTGTAGGTTTTACGTTGCAGTCTCACTCCTCTGCGCAGTTTTCTGGTAAGCAGGAGCAGCGAAGATTTTTAGAAGCATGGGTAGAAGCGTATAATCAAACATTTATTGACCATTGGAACTTCCATGAGGTGAAAGTTGAGCAGGTGGAATATATAGTAAGCGACCCTAACTATCGACCAGACTTGACCTGGGTTGCAATAGCTCCTGATGGTACATTTGCAGCTTTTTGTTACTGTTGTTTTTATCCAGAAGAGAATAAGCACAAGGGAAGAAAAGAAGGTTGGATAAATACTTTGGGTACTCGTCGTGGTTTTCGTCAGCGTGGTTTAGGAAAAGCGATGTTACTTTCAGGAATGGAGGGTTTACGAGCTGTTGGTATGGATAAGGCGTTACTTGGTGTTGATGCTGAGAACCCGTCGGGAGCAACTCGACTTTATGAGTCTGTGGGTTTTCGTAAAGTTCATACTAATATTGTTTATGGCAAAAATTTGTAAATACTAATATTCCCAGTCTTTAACATCTTGATTTTTTTTCTTATTCCCTGGAAAATTATGTATTGCTGATGTATAAAATATTATATACGGTAAATACATAGGCAGATCACTCCAAAATTTGAACCTGGAAAACTAAATATTTAATCTGTTATTTTCTAGAGATTTTAAAATGAGTAAAATTCCATCAGTTAATATGCCATTTGTATCTTGAATAATGAAGTTAGAATAGTTTAATTAAAGAGTTTAATAAAATCACTTCGCGCCCCAACTGAAAAAGCTTACATACTCAATTTGGTAGAGCATTCGACTATTAATCGATTGTAGCAGGTTCAATTCCTGTGTATAAACAAACAGCTTTTTTTACTTGCGCGAGGTGATATTAATTTAGATTTTAAAAACAGGTAAATAACAGATATAAAAATAGATTTATTAACATGAAAAAAAATCATCTCGCGCCCAAACTAAGAAAGCTTACATACTAGCCAAATGGTAAAGGCACTTGACTCATAATCAAGCTAGCGAAAGCTAATACAGGTTCAATTCCTGTGTATAAACAAACAGCTTTCTTGAATTGCGCGAGATGATTTTATAATTCTATTAACGAAGGCAGAAGGCAGAGGGCAGAAGTAAGAATTGGATGGGGTTTTATATAATAATCAATAATAAATGAGTAAACCAAATGTTTGTTTGAGCAGTTTTATCGATAAATTTTTAGTAGATAAAAATTTTATTATATGGAGAAAGCATCATGTCTATAAAAACTGATGAAATATTGGAAAAACTCAAATATATTACAATGTTATAAGCTACAGAATTGGTGAAACAAATAGAAGATTTTTTTCAAGTAAGTGCAGATCGAATTATTGTAGTAAAACCTAATGAAAAATTCGACAATAATGATCAAGATGACCATGAATCAAAAACTATTTTTGATATTGTATTAGAGGAATTTCCTGCTAATAAAAAAATATATTTTATTAAGGATATACGCAGTTTAAATCTCTTTGGAAGTTTACAGGAAACTAAAAAAGTTGTTGATAATTTACCCCAAATTATTAAATCTAATGTCAATATTCAGGAGGCCGAACAGATTAAGCAAAAATTAGAGGAATTAGGAGCAACAGTTTCTTTGAAATAATTTTTGTATATGCAATAAAACTTTTGATTTCACCAGTAATGAGTTAGAAAATCTTGTCAGAGAATTCAATAATTGTACTCTACCAAAAAATAATTGGACTCATGCTGCACATTTGATTGTTGCGCTTTGGTATTTGACTAACTATTCCGAGTTAGAAGCAATAAATAATATTCGCGATCGCATCAAAAAATATAATGTTGCAGTAGGTACTAAAAATACTAAAGATAGTGGTTATAACGAAACAATTACGCTGTTTTGGGTAAAAATGATTCAGAAATATTTGACTACAAATTCAGCGAATAACTCTTTTGCAGAAAATGCCAATAATTTAGTCAACTTTTACGAAAATTCAGCTTTACCTTTTGAATATTACAGTAGAGAATTTCTGATGTCTGAGTCAGCTCAAAAAAATTGGGTAGAACCAGATTTAAAACCTTTGTAAAAAAGTTTGGTGGTGGTGCATTTTCAAGAATTTAGAATTTAGAATTACCTCTCTTTGAAAAGAAGAGGATAGACTCAAAGGAAAATTTTTATTTATTATCCCCTTAAAAGGAGAGGCTTTAAACCCAATTTTTTGGTAATTATTTTTGTTAGGATAACAGTGGGAGCATCTTGCTCCCGTATTCGCGGGCAGGATGCCCGCACTAGATATTGTTTGTTCCTATCTAGCATTACGCCATCGGGACTACCAAAACTTTTAAAGCTGAAAGCTATAACAATTAGCAATTATCGTCACGCCCTAAACTAGAGAGGTTACTGAATAATGAATAATGAATAATTAAGAGTTGATAGTTAATAATTATTCATTCAAAAATTCACGCCTTGAAGCCTCCTCTTTTAAGGGGATACAAAAAAAATATTTTAGTCAATCTTCTTCTTTTAAGAATAGGTAATTATTAATTATTAATTGCTGAAATACACAATTTATTAGGGAACTTGGAAGTACAATTATCTCTGAAATTGCACGGTTTATTTCATTATAAATATTAATATTAATACTCCGAAAAATACCAAAAATAATTGCATTTTTAAAGTAGATTTTTTATGCTCAAATTAGTTAATAACGAATAATCATAGGTTATCAAATGTTTGACAATACTTTATATTTAACATTAAAAACATGACAGATTTTTTTATCTTTTTGAGGCACTATATGGCAAGATAACCACACTACAAAAATTCAGTAGTTAATATTTGTACTTCATATATTTAGAATTTGCTGTAACTGATAACTGTTAACTGATAACTGAAATAAGGAGGTAGAAAAAATGTCTAAAATTCAAATGAATAACGATGAGCGCGACTTACGTTTAGAAATGCTCAATAGTCTGCTCACTACACCACATCGTCAATTAGAAAAAGTAGCAGAAATTCATCAATTAATTGTTGAGTTAGACCCAATTTTTTACGGTCATTTAGCAGTATGGTATCAAAATAACGGTGATGTGCGCGACCATCAAGAAGTATTCCTGGGAAACTTGTTAACAAGCAACCTCACAGAACACCGAGATGCGGGTTTCATCATGCTACAAAATTTCCCACCATACCAGGTGTCACGCATTGTAGACTTTATGAAACAGCAACGAAATAAAATGCCACGTTCCGCACGCACTGCTGTGACTCGTTATCTACGGAAGCGCGAACAAAAACCAGATTTTTTTGACCGGGCAGCTCTCCGTAACCGCAAGGCAATGAAGCACCTATATGCAACTTTGCACATTAAACCTAACTCTCGCGCTGATGCTATCTTGTTTAAGGAAAGACCTCCAGAGGATAGTTTAGCTTTCATGCTGAAGCAGTTGGCAAAAGTAGAAACTCCAGCAGAGCAAGCAGCATTAATAGTGGAACATAAAATTCCCTATACTGTGGCAGTGGGAGCTGTGAAACAATTGACACCTACTGTGTTAGTGGCACTGATCAACTCTATGTCTCCCCAGGAAATTATCAATAACCTGAAGTCTCTGACTGCTCGTGGTGCGATGGAACACCCAGAGGTAAAAGCATTAGTTGATGAGAAACTGACTGAGGCGCAAAAGAGCGATCGCGTGTCTGCTTATAAAGCTAAGGTTGCTGCTGATGCTGCTCAGGTAGATGCGGAAACTGTTGCGAAACTGGAGCAGGTGACTAACGAACAAGTGAAAAAGCGCGGTAAAATTTCTTTGCCAACTGCTTTACTTGTGGATAAGTCTGGTTCTATGCAACAGGCGATCGAAGTAGGTAAGCGTTTAGCTGCTTTGGTTTCTGGTATTACTGAAGCGGAACTATTTGTCTACGCTTTTGATACTATTCCTTATCCTGTGACTGCTCAAGGTACAGAATTGAGTGACTGGGAACGTGGTTTCCAACATATCCGCGCAGGTGGAGGTACAAGTTGTGGTTGTGCTGTAGAAGCAATGCGACGCAAAAAGCAAGTTGTCGAACAGTTTATTCTGGTGACAGATGAAGGGGAAAATACTGCACCCTATTTTGCTGATGCTTATACTGCTTATTGTCGTGAGTTGGCGGTTATGCCAAATGTGGTTATCGTGCGTGTGGGTCACTATGCTTCTAATTATGTGGAAAGTCAACTGAAGCAGAAGCAAGCACCAGTGGAAACTTTTACTTTCAAAGGTGACTACTATTCTTTGCCTAACTTGGTGCCAATGTTGTCTCATAAATCACGACTGGAGTTGTTGATGGAAATAATGGAGACTTCACTGCCAGTGCGTGATGATCAGGAAAGTCAAAAGTTAAAAGTCAAAAGTCAAAACTAAGGAAAAATACAACTTATATCATGTCCGGATAAGAGCGTGATCAAAAAAACTTTCTCCTTTTCCTCCTTTTATTTCTTGCTTCTTGCTTTTTCTTCCCTCCTGAGGACTGAGGACTGACTCCTCCGTCATTGTGCTGCTACTGCAACTGAGTTGGTAGTCCAGTTGTGCGTTGGTGCTATTAAAAGCACTAAACTGCAACGTTATAGTTATGGAGAATAATTGTTACCAGAAGATACAAGTCAAAAAAGCCTAATCTTCTTTATCAAAGATTAACAGAAGCATTAGAAAATGGTAGTAAAGTCCGCATTGAAGCTGAGGAAACTTATTATGGTCTCCCTGCTACTGTAACTAAAGATTTTGTAGAAATTATAGACCTCTCCGGAAAAGAGGGAGTAGGTCGTAGGGACCTTGCATGCAACCTCCCTACAGAGTAGGGGGAAATAATTGATAATTTCTACAGGATAATTAATTTTATTTTTGATTATTGGAGATGTCTTTTAATCAATGGTATTAAGAGGATATTTGAAAAGTACAGCGTGCATTTCCTAAGACACTACTCTAGACTCAAGAATTAAAAATTAATTATATCATTGTCTGTAGAAACTTTTGCAGATAGTTTGTGGTCAAATATTCTTGTAATATTGAGAGCCAAATCCCTAATAGTCGTTATGAGGAAATTACAATATAGAAGTACTAAACTCGGATAAAGTCTATATTGATACTGCTAGTCATAATTTGCTTTTTCAGCATCAAGTCCCGGCAGTAACAGTACGTTTTGATTTGGGAAAAGGACAGATTTTTTATGTCATTAGTCACTTTTGAGCTAAACATTACCAAAGACCCACATCTGGTCATTGACAACTATGTACGGATTTCCTGACAACTGGGATGCGGTTAAGCGACAAGGGAGTTCAAAACTTGCCTAGTCAAGTTAAAATTCAACCAGATACAATTAACTTTAGTAAGTTGCAAAATGCGGCGACTGCTAACGAGTTAATGGCGAAGTTGTACATGGGTGCTGTTAAAAGCGCTAAACTGCAACATCAGACTTAGGGAGAATAATTGTGGCCAAAAAAGAAAAGTCAAAAAAATCTAATCTTCTTTATCAAAGATTAACAGAAGCATTAGAAAATGGTAGTAAAGTCCGCATTGAAGCTGAGGAAACTTATTATGGTCTCCCCGTTACTGTAACTAAAGATTTTGTAGAAATTATGGTCTTAGTTCCACCGGATGAATTTGATGAGGAAGATGATGCTTTTAAGCAGGTGACATGGTTGGTTCGACTTTCGTCTATTTTTGCGATCGCCTATCCCACGGAATACTGGTCAACGGCAAGATTGGAAAAATTACTGGAAGTAGGTTCAAATCAAGTCTAAGTTTTTTTTAGTTATTTTTTAGTTAAAACAATTTAAAAAAGTAGTCAGTAGGACTGAGAATGCGGTAAATGAGGATTTTCGCCCCACCAACCGCATTACCACCCCTAGTGAGGTCATAGTTAACGAATTTGATATCAGGACTCCTGATACTGTAATAGCGACTGCTATAGTGGGAATTAGACAAAATAGAAGTATAAAATAGGCTCAAATCTAGACAGGGACTGGCTTTTAGTCAAAAAGGTATAATTCCTTAATTACCAAGGGTTCTAGGCATTTTGAGCGCATTGAAGTAATTCCCTGATCTAGACTGACACGAGCGCCATTTTTCAACCATAAAATGTTTAAGTCCTAATAGTTGTTTGAATTTAAAGACGATTTCTAAAATATAAATGATATAAATCATAACGTGGTGTTGCTTGGTTTTCTTGGAAATTGACTAATCCTATACTGTGTAATTTTAACCCTTGCATTGTTTCTAATTGTACTGGTTGATTAGAATTCATTACTGTTTTAGCTGCTTGTGCTAACTCTGGAGATTGTTGTAAATGCCACCAATGTCGCTGTAAATGATCTGCATAACATCCTACATCTGTTGCTGCTGTTTTTAATAGATCATCAATGCTAATATTGTGTTGATAAATTTCATATAGAGCTAATTTGATTAAGTAAGGATTTCCACCAACAATTGCCATTAATTTTTCTATTTCAGAGATATTTAATTGCAATTGATAATAGCTAGCTAAATTTTTGATTTGGGCTGCATTCAACTCTGGTAAATCAATTGGTAAGCCAACATTAAAAGGTGATTGATTAATATCTATAGGCACATAACTTTCTGTTGAATGTACAACTACTAACCGCATATTTTTCCAAAGATCGCGATTTTTTGCATCTTCATGCCAAGCTCGTAACAAACTAAAAAAATCCACAGTAATTTCTGGATATTGAAAAATATTATCTACTTCATCTAATACTAATACTATAGGAGTATCAATACTTTTCAAAATATGTCTTTCAAAATAAGATTTACAAGATATTTTACTACCAAAAATTTCGTTCCAATAATTATCTAAATTAGCAGCTAAATTTAATTCTGAAGCTACCTCGGCACTAAACCATCGCAAGAATCCATCTAAATTGTCAAAAATTTGACGCTCAACTAATTGAAAGTTTAATACTGCTGTTTGATATCCTAATTTTTCAACATCATGTAAAACTCTTGCCATTAAAGATGTTTTTCCCATCTGTCTCGGTGCCTTAATTCTGATCAAAGCACCAGGTTTAGTAATTTCTTGATAACAATTTTCTTCAAGAGGAGAGCGCTTAATATAAAAATTATGATGGTAATCATCTTGATTTTTGGGTAACTTTGGTAGTGAGGATGGCAAAGGTTTTTTATTATACTCATTTATATTCAGAGAATTATTTAATATTAATCTTGATTTTGTTTCAGGAATTGAGGGAGATAATTCATTTCCGATTAAGAGCATAATTTCAGCAACTAAGTCTTGAATATTTTCTTCACTTTTTAATTCCCATTGTGGCATTTTATTCAAGTAAGCATAGAGATTATAATCCCAAGTTAGATCGACAGAAGTATCAATTAAAACAGGTAGAATCCAAGGTTTATTATTTGGATGAATGTTTTGAAATTCTCTTGCTCGTCTCACCGTTTCTGTTACCATTTCACAGGTTATTGATTGAGGATTCAATAACAAAATCAAGTAATCAGATTGGTTGAGTTTTCTTTCTAAATCTGGCAAATATTCTGCTTTTTTGTCGTTATTTTTTGCTATAAAATATTCATATTTATTTGCTTCTATTTGTTCAACAAAAAGAGTAGTAAGTAAATTTATTTTATAGCTTTTGTTTGAAAATATAAGTATTTTTTGCATGGTAAAACTAGGTGATTTAGCAACTGTTTGAAGCAGGTGATAGGTTGTATGTTTTAGGTTCAATAGCGTAGCAACTATAAAATTAAACAATATTATATCTAGTATAGTTGAGTAATTCCAAATATAGCAGTCGAAGCAAAGGCTAGGACAGATCAAAAGCTTAAAACTTAGACAGCGACATATTTTTCCTTCTTTCTTCTGCTATATCTCAAGGTGAGTTGAATAAAAAGATTAATCTCTTCACTAATAATCTTACCTATACTATTTTTAACATTATTTGCCCTCAAAAGTATTAATTATGACAAAAAAAATCAGGTCTCAAGCCTCCCATTGTAGGAGGTACTGATAACTGATAATTGAATTGACATGAGCTAAATATTCTGTTGATATACAAGGCATGATTCCTGACTATAATAATCTCTAAGTTTAAAAGTTAACGGTATTATTTAATTGGCTATAAATAAAAATCCACAGCATAAAATCAATTACTTAAATAAATATTACACATCAAATAGAATTCCCTGATTAGACATCTCCATAAAAGAGGCAGTAGGTAGTAGGCAGTAGGCAGTAGGAAGAAATAATTGAGAATTTATGGATAAAAATTGATTTTATTTTGGATTTTTGGAGATGTCTATTAGTTATATTTATTCCTAAATTTACTTCTTGCCTACAGCTACCTACTTAATTATAGGTGTTTTTCCCTGAATGATGACAGAAATTTATCTAGTATACATGATTGTGACAGTGGAAACCATGACGAATTTTTGGTATAATGTAGTAATGCTCTTTCAATTGTATAAAAAATATTCTGGGAAAAAGCAACAGAGTGTAAGAGTTTAAAACTGTTTATCAATTTTGGAATTTTTTACAAATTATGTACGGATTACTATAAAAATTAAATGAAAAAAATAATTGATCTGCAAAACAAGAAAAAAATAAAAAAATCAATATATTTTAAAATAATCAACTAAGTTATTACCCGTACAAAATATGAGTTATTGCTACAATCCTACTTGTCAAAAACCTCAAAACCCAGACAAAAATATATTTTGCCAAAGTTGCGGTGCAAAACTAATCCTTAGAGAACATTACCGCCTCCTAAAACCAATCGGAATAGGTACATTTAGCCGGACATTCTTGGCAGTTGATCAAGACATCCCTTCAAAACCAATATGTGTAATTAAACAATTTTTACCTGTAGGCATTCCTGGCAAAAATGCAGCACAAAATATTAGTGAAATAGAAAAAGCATCAGCCTCATTTAGCCGAGAAGCATTACAACTAGACAAACTAGGAAAACATCCACAAATTCCTAGTTTATTAGCCTATTTTGTTGTCTCATCTTATAGATATTTAGTACAAGAATATATAGAAGGTAAAAATTTAGCTCAAGAATTAAAAGAACAAGGAACATTTAACGAACAAAAAATTAGAAAATTTCTGAGAGAAATACTGCCAGTTTTGCAGTTTATCCACAAAAATCAAGTAATTCATCGGGATATTAAACCAGAAAATATTATCCGTCGTGGTACTAATGAGAATGAATATGACTGGGGAAGAAATTTATATTTAGTAGGTTTCGGCGCTGCCAAAGCTATTTCTACTAATCCCGCAGTCAAAAGTGGTACGGTTATCGGTTCTCCAGAATATACTGCACCAGAACAGTTAATTGGTCAAGCTGTATTTGCTAGCGATATCTATAGTTTAGGTGTTGTCTGCATTCAGTTAATGACTCTACTCGACCCCTTCGACCTGCGTCATGGTGAAGAATGGTTATGGCAGGAACATTTACCCAGACCTGTAAGCACATCTTTGAATAATATTATTGATCGGATGTTAGAACCAGCGCTTCAACAACGCTATCATTCAGTAGAAGAAGTACTGAATGATTTAATGCAGACTACAAAGAGTTCTTGGGAAGGGTATGAAAGTTTAGAAAGTTACGGCGATCAAGTCAGAACAGTAGCATTTAGTATTGACGGTCAGACTGTGGTGAGTGGGGGTGAAGATAATAGCATTAAAGTCTGGACTCTGAAGACTGGTAGCGAACCCCGTACTTTGGGGGGATGGATGTTTAGTCATTCGGGATGGGTGCAGGAGGTCGCTTTTAGTTCAGATGGTCAGACTTTGGTCAGTGGTAGTAATGACGGCACTGTAAAAGTTTGGAATTTGGGTACTGGTAAGTTAGTGCGAACTCTAGGTGGTTGGTTGGGTCAAGACTGGGGTGCTGTGCAGGCGATCGCTATTAGTCAAGACGGTCAGATATTGGCAAGCGGTCATGGTGACAAGACGGTGAAGGTTTGGTATCTCAACAGTGGGAAAATGCGAGGATATTTGAAAGGTCATACTGCATGGGTGGAGTCAGTTGCTATTAGTCCTGATGGCAAAGTATTAGCGAGTGGGAGTGGAGATAAGACGATTAAGTTGTGGGATGTAGGGACAGGGAGGTTATTGTTGACTTTGACTGGTCATAGTGATGTGGTGCGGAGTGTGGCGATCGCTCCTGACGGTCAGATATTAGCGAGTGGGAGTAGTGACAATACTATTAGGTTGTGGCAGTTAGCGACCGGAGATTTATTAGGAATATTGCAGCATCCTGATGGAGTGAATGCGGTTGCTATTAGTCCCGATGGTTTGATTTTAGCAAGTGGATGTCGAGATGGGAATATGTATTTATGGAACCCTTATACGATGGAGGAGTTAGGAGTATTGAGTCAGGAAGCAGTAGTTAATGCAGTAACGTTTAGTGTAGATGGTCAAATGTTGGCAGCAGGTTGTGGTGATGGAAGTGTGGGTATTTGGCGGAGGTTGAGTTAGAGTGGGGGAGTTGGGGAGTGGGGGAGTGGGGGAGTTGGGGAGTGGGGGAGTGAAGTAATTATAGAATTATCAAATATTTTCTTGCATCCTGCTTAAGTCGGAAATACTGATAATATCATGTTCCCCTTGCAGGGGAGCTGCGCTAACGGATAATTAATTATAAAAAACCTTCTCCCTTTAAACCAATATTCCCTTCTGCCTTCTGCCTTCTGCCTTCTGCCTTCCTACCTACTAACGCGCTGACCAGACTTTAATAGTTTTGTCATCGCTACCACTAACAATAGTTTGGCCGTCAGAACTGATGGCAATAGAAGTCACTACCCACGTATGACCAGTGAGAGTATTTTTGAGACTACCCGTTGCTAAATCCCAAATTTTGATAGTTTTGTCCTCGCTACCACTAACAATAGTCTGACCATCGGGACTAATAGCTACAGACCAAACTTCGTTGCTATGACCAGTGAGAGTATTTTTGAGATTGCTGATTAATATGATGTCGTTTTCAACTTTAGAAAAAAATCTTAAATCCCAGACTTGAATAGTCTCGTCCGCACTACCACTGACAACATTCTGTCCGTCGGAGCTAATAGCAACAGAAAGAACCCGATCGCTATGACCAGTGAGAGTATTTATCAGACTACCCGTTACCAAATCCCAGATTTTGATAGTCCCGTCCGCACTACCACTGACAATAATCTGTTTCTCAGAGCTGATAGCTACAGAATAAACTGCTTTGCTATGACCAGTGAGAGTAGCTTTCAGACTTTCTGTAGCCAAATCCCAAATTTTGATAGTGCCATCCGCGCTACCACTAATAACAGTTTGTCCGTCGCGACTGATGGCAATAGAATAAACTGCTTTACTATGACCAGTGAGAGTATTTTTGAGACTACCCGTTGCCAAATCCCAGATGTTGATAGTGCCGTCAGCACCACCACTAATAATAGTCTGTCCATCAGGGGTAATAGCGACAGCAAAAATCTTGTCACTCTGAGTAGCAAAAGTTCCTTGGAGGTTACCATTTACCCAATCCCAAACTTTTATAGTATTGTCCCAGCTACCACTAACAACAGTCTGCCCATCGGGACTAATGGCAATGGAACGAATCCAGTCATTATGACCGCTGAGGGTACGAACTTCAGAAATATTAGTAGCGTAGGAAATGAGGTTGGGGGTTGAAGTCTTAACTGATGCTCTCTCTTTTTGACTATTTTTAGTAGATGAGGATGTTTCCTGTTCACTAGGAATATTATTAATAATAATAGAAGCAATAATAATGCTGAAAGCAATACCAATACCTAGACCTATTTTAACTAAAGTTTGAGCAGAATTTGATGAGGAGGAAGTGGAAGGAATAGTAGTTTTTGGCTGACTATTATGCTGATTACTATTTATTACAACTGTATGTTGTTGTGATATTTCTTGTGGCGATTGATTATTGAAGTTATTATTAATATCAGACAATTCAACTATTACTTCATCAATACTTTGATAACGATATTTCCAATAATCTGACACCATTTTATCTAGAATTAAAACTAATTTATCGCTAACATTAACTTGATTTTTCCAGACAATTTCACCTGTTGAGTTGTCTTTAACTAATTTATTTGCTTGTATACCAGTTAATGCTTCAATGCCAATCATTCCCACAGCATAAATATCACTACAAAATCTAGGCTGACCCGCTGCTTGTTCGCTAGGCATATATCCAGGAGTTCCCACTGCTATTGTCATAGTTGTATGACCCCCAGTTGTAATTGCTAACCCTTTAATTTCTTTCACTGCCCCAAAATCGATTAATACAATTTTTCTATCAGATTTTCTCCGCATAATATTTTGCAGTTTTAAGTCACGATGAATCACATTTTGCTGATGTACATACTGTAAAACTGACAATATTTCAGTTAAGAGTTGAATAGTCCGATCTTCACCAAAATTTTTCCCTGGATAAATTTCTTTTGTTAAATCATTTCCTTCAATAAATTCCTGAACTAAATAAAATTGCCCACCCTCTTCAAAGTAGGCAAATAATCTGGGAATTTGATTGTGTTCTCCGAGACGTTGTAATGTTATTGCTTCTTTTTCAAATAAAGTTTTAGCAACTTGAAAAACTTCTGGTCGTGGGTCATATGGGGCTAGTTGTTTTACCACACATTGAGGATGATTGGGAAGGTCTAAATCTAGTGCTAAATAAGTAGTCCCGAAACCACCTTTACCTAACTCTGATATAATTTTATAGCGATGTCTAAGTATTTTGTTAATCATTATTTTTTTTGATAAATTTATAGCTTTTTTTAGGAGTCAGGAATTATAAAATAGTTAGAGTAGTTTAATCTTTTAAATATTTTTAAGCCGATTTATTAATCAAAGTAATCTTTTAGCTATAATATTTATTTTAGGGGTCAATTTAATCTTTGAACTTTTTTTTACTAGGCAATATAGCTACGCTAGGCTGCACCGATATAATCTTGGGCATTTAATTTTATAGTTAGTAATTGGGATTGACTCATAATTGCTTTTTCGATTCTGGCTATAAGTTGGGGAACTAATTTGCGTTTTTCTGACTAAGTGGTATCTATATTTTGAGAAGTTAGCAATTTTGGTTTTTCATCTTGCAAAAGTTATTTTCAAATTACAATAACTTGTTGAATTAAATTGCGATTATTTTTATTAGCTAATTTTTTAATTTTTGCCATTAATTCATCAGGTAAGTCATTAATTGTGAGATTTGCCATAATTATTTCTTGATTTTTTTTGAATTGGATTTATATTTTAATATTTTAACCAATTTGTAGGTTGGGTTGAGGAACGTAGCTTGCTTCTCCGCAGGAGTAACCCAACAAATACTTACAGCAAATTTCAGGTTTATGAAGTACAGTAGGAGTATATTTTCAAACAGTTTTTGAACTGTTGAATTAAGGTTTGATTATTGTTGGTCTGAAGTACTGGAATTACTGTGCTACATTTATATGGAATAGGCTGCATAATTGTTCGGTTGCGCTATCGCTTAACCCAACCTACTGTAACTAACCCCTCGCAATGACAATTAAGTAAATATTGTGATGGCAAGTGGAACGGAGTGGGGTTCAATCATGGATAATTGATAATTGATAATTGATAATTTATAATTACCTTTCCCTAAAAGGAAGAGGATTGAATAAAAGGAAAATTTTTTCTCTCTTGGTCGATTGGATATGGCGAGAAGACCCGTTCTTACAGACCCGCTCCGCTAACGCCATCCCTCAACCGCTTGTTTCTCCTTGCTCATGAGAGGCTTTAAACCTTTATTTTTCGGTGAAAATTCTCAGTGCTAGCTATGGAAATGTTGAAATAAAGAAAACTCCCTACAAATTACTTGCTAAAACTTTTTTCTGTTGATGAATCAAAGGCTTATATTTTATCATGCTCATCAAGCTTCTTTGAGATAGTACAAATAAGATAATGAGACTGCGACAAACTAAACTGTAAAAGGTATTTAAATAGAAATACAAGATAACAAATAAACACAGATTTTATAATCAAATCAATAAACCTATATTGCTCCCAGTAAAAGTAAAAGTAAAAGCAAAATAAAAGAAGGCTGCCTAAAGCAAGTATTAGCAAATATTCTACTTTTTTTAAACTAATAGGAGCCAATACAGGGAGATGTCCCCTAGGAGCATTTCTTTCAAAGATTATATTATGGTAGAACAACCATCCACCAAAAAATCCCCAATTTCGCTTCAGTTTCCATCCAATTTTCTCTCCAAATCGTTGATAAATTTATTTTCTATATCGTTGATAAATTTCTTTTCTATCTTTTAAAAGTAGATTTCCGGTATCCAAGTAAATTTGCTTTTGAATCCTAAACCCAAAGTGCCCATTACTGTATTTTTCCCAGAGTTTGTTAATAGTTTGCAAGTCGGTACAAGGAATTTTCTTGATACTTTTGGAATTTAATCCTGACAATAATTGTAGCTTAACTAGCCATCTTGCTTTGACAGCTTTTTGCATAACTATATTTGTTTCCCGATTTGCCTCTTTCCACTTTCCTGCCGCTAATAAGTCACGCAACTTACGATAGTCAACCCCACTATCTGAAACCAGACGCATATCATTAGAGAGTGCAGGTTGTAGAGAATTCCCAACATTAAGAACAGTAGAACCTGCAACAGTTGCGAAATAATCGTTAACTAGTTTCCTAGAAAAGAAAGTACGTTGATATGTAGTAGCATTAGCAGAATAACTACCAACTCTGAGTTCAGCCATCACCTGATCAATACTGTGATAACGATGTCTCCAATCATACAACATCATTTTACTAAGAACCCGACCTAAATTATCACTTACATTAACTCGATCTTTCCAGATAATTTTACCAGTTGAGATATCTTTAGGAAGTAGATTTACATTAACTCCAGTTAATGCTTCAATAGCCATGATTCCCACAGCATAAATATCACTACAAAACTTAGGTCGACCTGCTGCTTGTTCCATAGGCATATATCCAGGAGTTCCTACTGCTATTGTTACAGTTGTTTTACCTCCTCTCATCACAGTTAATCCTTTAATTTCTTTCACCGACCCAAAATCTATTAAGACAATTTTCCCGTCAGATTTTCTCCGCATAATATTCTCAGGTTTCAAGTCACGATGAATTACATTTTGCTGATGCACATATTTTAAAACTGACAAAATTTCAGTTAATAATTGAACAGTCTCATCTTCTCTCAATCTACTCCTTAAAAATTTATTCCAAGAATAAATCTCTTTTGTTAAGTCATATCCCTCAATAAATTCTTGAACCAAATAAAATTGCCCATCTTCTTCAAAGTAGGCAAATAACTGAGGAATTTGCTCGTGTTTTCCCAGACGATGTAATATTTTTGCTTCCTTATCAAATAAATTTTTAGCAATGTTAAAAACTTGTGGACGCGGGTCTAAAGGAGTTAGTTGTTTAACCACACATTGAGGACAATTAGGAAGGTCTAAATCAACTGCTAAATAAGTAGTTCCAAAACCACCCTTTCCTAACTCAGAGATAATTTGATAACGACGCCTAAGTATTTCGTTAATCATTATTTTTTTGATTTTTTTTGAGAAATTTATAGCTGGTTTTAAGTAGAGCAAACTAAAAAAAAGACGTTGCATCTTTAATCAAAAAACAACCTAAATTCAATCAAGATAAACTTTTGAGCTAATTGACAATTTGATACATAGCGTCCAAAATTTACCATGTTCTACTTAGAAGTCAGGAATTATAAAAATTATAAAAATTATAAAATAGTTAGAGTAGTTTAATCTTTTAAATATTTCCCAGCCGATTTATTAATCAAATCTAAAGGAGAGGCTTTAAACCTTAATTATTCGGTAAAGTCCAGCCCCATCCTAGAGATGAGAACCTCAGACCTATTGGCATCTGTGGGCGAAAGAAATGGAAGGGTGAAAGTGGCTACCACGGACGCTCCTGATCCCAGGCCACAATGTTGAGGCTGAAAGTGATGTTTGGAGGCAAGTTGCAACGACGAAAATTTGATAGTCAGCCAGTGGAATTATTCATACAATGTGCTATGGTCAACAGTATGATTCAAAGTTGTCAGCCGGAAAGTGACAAAGTACTATTCTCATTTATTCCTCTACAGGGGTGATTTTGCGATTCTGGAACGGATCGCGGAGCGAATCGCAACTTTCATGCAACAAAGCCACTATTTGTAGCAAACATTGATCAAATTGGTATTAACTCTTAAGTTAAGAAGGCACAAAAAAATTTAGGTTAACCAAAAGTAAGCAAATATCACAAAATTTACGACTGGCAGGAATAACACTAGATTTATCCCACCTACTTTTTTATCATTTTCTTTGTGGGTTTAATACCCCACCGTCAACGGTCGTGTTCACGCATTACTTGGGGGAGCGAATCCCCATGTAATTTTCCTCCTGTCTCCTGTCTCCTGTCTCCTGTCTCCTGTCTCCTTAAATTTACGACTGGCAGGAATAACACTAGATTTATCCCACCTACTTTTTTATCATTTTCTTTGTGGGTTTAATACCCCACCGTCAACGGTCGTGTTCACGCATTACTTGGGGGAGCGAATCCCCATGTAATTTTCCTCCTGTCTCCTGTCTCCTGTCTCCTTCTTCAAGGCCTAAAATCAAATTAACTAAACCTACTCAAAAAATAGAAATAATGAAAGGAATCTGGCTAGAAAATCAACAACTCCAACTCCGCAGCGACCTCCCTACACCCGAACCCCCAGCAGGAGAAGCACTTGTCCGCGTCTTGCGTGCCGGTATCTGCAATACAGACCTAGAACTTCTCAGAGGTTACTACCCTTACAAAGGAATCTTAGGCCATGAATTTGTTGGTGTGGTCGAACAAGGGCCCGAAAATTTACTCAATCGACGAGTGGTAGGAGAAATTAATGCTGCTTGTGGTTATTGTCGCTTTTGCTTAAGCAACCAACCTACCCACTGTGAAAATCGGACAGTCTTGGGAATAGTTAACCGCAATGGAGCTTTTGCCGAATATCTCACCTTGCCAGTAAAAAATCTCCATCCGGTACCTGAAAATGTCTCAACCGATGAAGCTACATTTACCGAACCAGTAGCAGCAGCACTAGAAATTCAGCAACAGATACAAATTTGCCCAGTAGATAAAGTTTTAGTAGTGGGGGATGGTAAACTCGGACAATTGGTGGCACAAACTTTAGCTTTGACTGATTGTCAGTTATTGGTTATTGGTCGTCATCGGGAAAAACTGGCAAATTTAGAGGAGCGGGGAATTAAAACTGGGTTTGCTGATGCGGTTACTACAGGAGCTTTTGATGTGGCAGTGGAATGTACTGGCAACCCAGAAGGATTTGCGATCGCTCGTCGTGCTCTTCGCCCTTGTGGTATTTTGGTCCTCAAAAGTACTTATGCTGGGAATCTGAGTTTGGATATTTCATCGTTGGTGGTGGATGAAATTACTTTAGTTGGTTCTCGTTGCGGACCTTTTAAACCAGCATTGGAACTACTATCACAACAGAAGGTTAATGTCAAGCCATTAATCCAAGCTCATTATCCTCTAGAAGCAGGAATTGATGCTTTTGTTCATGCTCAGAAGAAGGGAATATTAAAAGTATTAGTGGATATTGGGCAGGAATAGGCTGTTGATTTTTTTTGAAATTAAGTTTATACACCTCAAATCAAAAAGCAGCAAGCATCAAAACTATTTCTAACTATTGCCTAATATCAGTTTCAAAAAAGAATGCTATAAAAAGTGCATCTCGATTAGATATGCTTAAAAATAGCAGTTATAATTGATTTGAGATAGTTATCTCTATCGTTTTTCCCTTTCTTTCAATATTTACCCCTTCTTGCTTCTTACTTCTTACTTCTTACTTCTTCAATAGGAATTAATCCGGTCGTACCAACTCACAGATTTAGGTCTATAGTCAATACAATTAATTGCTTTTTCTGAAAGAGCAACTTTAGGTTGTACAGGACATTTAAGATGATAATCTCCAGTAAAAAATAGACAATTAGCACAGGGAATTTTGTGCATCTGTTTCGCTCTACGCACTGAATCAAGTAGGGCACCGATTATACTCCAGAACGTTAAAATTATCAATCCCCAAGCAAAGACAAAACACAGAGGAACCAAAAATGGTTGTATGGCATGAATTACAAAATAAATAAATTGAAACATGGTTAATAATTCATCACAATGGTTACTAATTCATAACATATGACATAACTTTAAATTTAATCTAATTTTTAAGATTATATAAAGTTAAAAGCTTAAATGATTATAGGATGAAAACATAGAGAATTGTTCACTATAAACAATATAGGAAGTTAAGCTATGGCCCTTAGATTAGGTGACACGGTACCCAACTTTACCCAAAATTCTTCTGAAGGGGAAATCAACTTTTATGAGTGGGCTGGAGATAGCTGGGTAGTGCTATTTTCCCATCCTGCTGATTACACGCCAGTTTGCACAACAGAGCTAGGTACAGTTGCCAAACTCAAACCAGAATTTGACAAAAGAGGTGCTAAGGTTTTAGCCCTAAGTGTGGATGATGCAGAATCTCATAAGGGTTGGATTGGAGATATTAATGAAACCCAGAGTACAACTGTTAATTATCCTATTCTGGCAGATGTGGATAAAAAGGTTTCTGATTTGTACGATATGATTCATCCTAACTCCTTAAATAATCTCACAATTCGTACTGTTTTTATTATCGACCCCGAAAAGAAACTCCGTCTTTCTATTACTTATCCCGCTAGTACAGGTCGTAATTTTGAGGAAATTCTCAGAGTAATTGATTCTTTGCAACTAACAGATAATTATCAAGTTGCTACTCCTGTAAACTGGAAAGATGGTGATGATTGTGTAATTGTTCCTTCTTTAAAAGACCCTGAAGAATTAAAACAAAAATTCCCCAAAGGTTACACAGAAGTTAAGTCATATTTGCGGATGACCCCTCAACCAAATAAGTAAAGTTATCATGTAAGCATTCAGCATTCAGCAGTCAGGTATCAACTCTTGAGAAACATATACATTTCCCGCCATAGAATTGTATGAATTGAACTAAAACTTATCCTTCTTGTGGTTCATTATCGGATTAAAAATGTAATAGAAGTTAAACGAATGCTTGCTTTATTCATTAAAAAACTAAGAGCTGAATACTGACAATAATAGCCTATTTGATTTTTATTGCTGACCGCTGAAGCGCTAATAGCTGTTTGCGCAGCAGTCCGCAGGAAATGCTTACGTTGTAATTTAATTGAGGATTAAGATTTTAACCAGGATTCTTAATCCTTAATTATTTTTAGGAGGGAAAAATTATGCTTGATGATCCGATTATTTTACAAATGCCTCCAAATTTACAAATGACAGATGAACAGTTTTTTGAATTCTGTCAAATTAATCGAGATTTACGGATAGAAACTAATAAATTTGGAGAGTTATTAATTATGTCTCCTACTGGTTCAGAAACAGGAAATCGTAACCTTGGTATAGCAGCAAAATTATATTTTTGGGCAGAAAAAGAAGGTACGGGTATTGCTTTTGATTCCAGTACAGGATTTACTCTTTCCACAGGAGCGAAAAAATCCCCCGATGTTTCCTGGATAAAATTAGAAAGATGGAATAGTTTATCCCAAGAACAAAAAGAAAAGTTTGCTCCGATTTGCCCAGATTTTGTGGTGGAGTTAATGTCACCTTCAGATAATCTGAAAACTCTCCAAGCAAAAATGGCAGAATATATGGAAGAACCAGGGGTAAAACTGGGTTGGTTAATTGATAGGAAAGAGAGAAAAGTTTATATCTATCGCCCAGGAATGCTTACAGAATGTTTAGAAAATCCTCATAGTGTAAGTGGGGAACCAGTATTACCGGGATTTGTTTTAAATATGCAGAAAGTTTGGTAAATAGGAGGGAAAATTATGCTCGAAGAAACAATGATTTTACAAATGCCTCCAAGTTTAAAAATGACAGAGGAACAATTTTTTTAATTCTGTCAAATTAATCAAGATTTACGCATAGAAACTAATAAATTTGGAGAGTTATTAATTATGTCTCCTGCTGGTTGCTGAAACAGGAAATAGAGAATTCAATATATGTCTGCAACTAGGGTTATGGTCAGAGGAAGATGGTACGGGTTTAGCTTTTAGTTCTAGTACGGGATTTGCTCTTTCCACAGGAGCGAAAAAATCCCCCGATGTTTCCTGGATAAAATTAGAAAGATGGAATAGTTTATCCCAAGAACAAAAAGAAAAGTTTGCTCCGATTTGCCCAGATTTTGTGGTGGAGTTAATGTCACCTTCAGATAATCTGAAAACTCTCCAAGCAAAAATGGCAGAATATATGGAAGAACCAGGGGTAAAACTGGGTTGGTTAATTGATAGGAAAGAGAGAAAAGTTTATATCTATCGCCCAGGAATGCCTACCGAATGTTTAGAAAATCCTGATACTGTAAGTGGGGACTCAGTATTGCCTGGATTTGTTTTAAAGATGAGCAAAGTTTGGTAAAATAATATTTTGTAAATAAAATATTGGTCAAAAAATGGATATTAAACAAGGTTTTATCGGTACAGTTGGCAATACTCCATTAATTAGATTAAATAGCTTCAGTGAAGAAACTGGATGTGAAATTTTAGGCAAAGCAGAATTTCTTAATCCAGGGGGTTCGGTGAAGGACCGAGCTGCTCTTTATATTATTAAAGATGCAGAAGAAAAAGGTTTACTGAAACCTGGGGGAACAGTTGTGGAAGGAACTGCTGGTAATACAGGAATTGGTTTAGCACATATTTGTAATGCTAAAGGTTATAAGTGTTTAATTATTATTCCCGAAACTCAATCTATTGAAAAAATGGATGCTTTGAGAACTTTAGGTGCGGAAGTTAGACCTGTTCCAGCAGTTCCCTATAAAGACCCAAATAACTATGTAAAAATGTCAGGTAGATTAGCATCGGAAATGGAAAATGCTATCTGGGCAAATCAGTTTGATAATTTGGCAAATAGAATTGCTCATTATGAAACAACCGGACCGGAAATTTGGGAACAAACTGATGGAAAAGTAGATGGTTGGGTAGCTGCTACTGGTACGGGTGGAACTTTTGCTGGTGTGTCATTATTTTTAAAAGAAAAAAATCCGCAAATTAAAACTGTTTTAGCAGACCCTATGGGAAGCGGTCTTTATAGTTATGTGAAAACTGGGGAAATTTCTAGCGAGGGTAATTCTATTACTGAGGGTATTGGTAATAGTCGGGTAACGAAAAATATGGAAAATGTGCCGATAGATGATGCGATTCGAGTTGATGATCAAGAAGCGGTAAAAGTGGTTTATCAACTGTTAAGAAAAGACGGTTTATTTATGGGTGGTTCTGTCGGAATTAATGTTGGTGCAGCAATAGCTTTAGCAAAAGAAATGGGTTCTGGTCATACTATTGTGACTGTATTATGTGATAGTGGCGCTCGTTATCAATCAAAATTATTTAATAGTGAATGGTTAGCTGCTAAAAATTTATTGCCGGATGAAGTATAACCGGGAGAAATTATGGTGGAAAATAGTCAAGTTGATAGACGTTTATTAGTCTGTCAAAATCGTACTTGTCGGAAACAAGGTTCGGCAAAAGTATTAGCTGCTTTTGAGTCGTCTGAAGTTCCTAATATTCAAGTAGAAAAAAGTGGATGTTTAGGGCAATGTGGCAATGGTCCGATGGTTTTAGTTTTGCCGGAGGAAGTTTGGTATAGTCATGTTCATATTGATGAGGTTTCGGCAGTGGTGGAAAGACATTTACTAGGTGGAGTATCTGTGAAAAAAATGCTTTATTCTAAGTTTCATTGTCTGAGAAGAAGGAGTCAGGAGTCAGGAGTCAGGAGACAGAATTTAGGAGAAAATCATAGCTGCCGTGATTGAGTAATCAATCAACCAAGTATTTATGCGTAAATTTTTTACTCGGAATTTGATCAACGAAAAAAGTAATTAGACTTCTTGCAGAAGTCAGGGAATAGGGAATAGGGAATAGAGAGATGAAATTGTTTATTTCATAGTCTTGAATTGATTTAATTAATACTTGCTGATTAAATCTAAAAGTCTTTAAATATAAAGTTTTTAGCCTTTTTAAGTATCAAAAAGTGCGAGGTTTTAGGTGGTAATGGTTCAAAAATTTAGGATTTTGGTCAAGAGTTGGACAGAAAAATCAAGGAACGATTCTTCCTACTATCTCCTCTATAATTCCCATTTATCCCATTTATCCTGACTCCTGACTCCTGAGTTCCCCTCCTGGGAGGGGTTAGGGGTGGGTTGACTCCTCCCCTGACTAAAAGACTTCCATAAGCAAACCCTAATTAACACTTTTGCAAGAGGTCTATTGAGATGATTTGCATAGTATAAATACCTACCAAGCTACGGATTTATATACTACTTTTAATATTACAAACTGAAGTGCGGAATGTAGGTTATAAATAAAGACGGACGGGTTAGGAGTCAAGATAGAAGAAGAAAGTTTTTGATCATTAATTAGGGTTTGTTGAAAAAGTCTTTTAGTAGGGGTAGGAGACAGGAGAAATGGGAATGAGCGAGGAGGTAGGAGCTAAGTTTTGTCCCAAGATTGTTCTGCCCAACTTTTGCCTAAAATGTGCTCCTTTTTGAGCATGAAGAGCTGAAAACCAGGCACTTTTTTTGACCTAAAAAAACCACTTGTCTTTATTTGTCAATGCTTTTAGATTTAATCAGCAAGCTCTAATTAAACGGACATGGTATTAAAAGCAATACTAAAAATATTAACTGTTAACTGATGAGTGATAATTACCTCTTGTCTTCCAGAAAAAGATTGACTAAAAGGCAAATTTAGGAATTTTTTATACTGAAAAATAAAGAAGTTTAAGCAAAAATTATTCATTATCAATTATTCGGTAATTTATTTTATGGAACAATCAAAATCCAATCAAAGACAGTGGTTTTCAGAGTATACAACTAATTCCCAAGAGGTAGAAAAAACAGGTCAATATCAACCGTTAATAGAATAGTATGACCAAAACCATGAAATTTTTGAGGGTGGTACTTATGCTGCCAAAAAATGCTGCCAACTTTTACATCAATATATTGGTAACTCTTCTAACTTAGCTATTCTAGATTTAGGGTGTGGTACTGGAGACCAAGGTCGTATTTTGAGAGAAATGGGGGTAAAAGGTTTCTTTTATGGAATAGATATGTCACCAGGAATGTTAGAATCTGCTAAAAGTAAGGGATTATATAAAGAACTTAAACAGTCTATTCTTCCGGAAATTCCCTATGCTGATAATACCTTTGATATTGTAATTAGCGCAGGAACTTTATGTTCTCCTGGAAATGCGCCATCGGAGAGTTTGCCGGAAATAATTCGGGTGACAAAATCAGCAGGATTACTTTGTTTTTCCTACCGCCAACATTGGTTTGAAAATCAGGAGAGTGGATGGAAAAAAATCCATGAAGAAATGTTAGAAGCAGGGTTAATGAAACAACTGTGTTGTGAGGTTGATAATTATATTCCTACTCAAAATATTAGTGGGTTATATTTTGTCTGTCATAAGTGTTGAAAATATTAATTTTGGGGAGGCGATCGCTTCCCCGAAAAAAGTTATAGTTAAACAGCATAATTTAATGAAAGATAAGTCAATAACTAAACAATCTCAAGAATTTAATGAACAACGTATCCTCTCTCATGGAAATGAAAATGAAAGTATTGAAGAAACCATAGAAAGGGTTAAACAAAGAATTATCAAAACTGGAGATAAACCCCATGTTACTGTTGCCAGACAATTAGAATTTCTTAATGAATTAGCAGGTTTTCCTTTAGGACAATTTTTATTACAAAATGGAGGTCTGAATGGCTATTGGACAGATTATGTAGTGGAACACCAATTTCAAGGAAGAATTACTGGTATTGATGCTGAAGGTCGTAGTTTAACAGAATTAGAAAAATTTTTGCTAGATAAAAACTCCTTTCCTACACAACAAAGATATGTCAATTTTGGTAAAGCTATTCAGAATTGTGTGCAAGAGGATATAGTTTTTGCTTCCTTGCCTTGTGGAGTAATGAGGGATTTGTTGAAGTTGGATTTTACCGGAGTAGAAAATTTTCGTTTAGTGGGAATTGATATTGACTATGAAAGTTTAGAATTAGCAAAAAAATTAGCTGAAGAATATGATTTATCAGAAAAAGTAGAATTTCATCAGGAAGATGCTTGGAATTTGCCTTTTGAAGATGAATTTACACTATTGACTAGCAATGGTTTAAATGTTTATGAACCTGATGATGAAAAAGTAACGGAGTTATATCGACAGTTTTTCAAAGCATTAATGCCAGGAGGTATATTAGTAACTAGCTTTTTAACCCCATCCCCAAATATTGACCCCAATTCAGAATGGGATATGAGTCAGATTAATTCAGAAGATTTATTGCTTTCAAAAATTATATTTTTTGATATATTGAATGTTAAATTTACAGCCTTTAGGAGTTCATCAACAACAAAATTACAATTACAAACTGTTGGGTTTGATGAAATAGAATTTATTTGGGATAACGCAAGAATATATCCCACAGTAACAGCGCGTAAACCTAAATAGGGTATGGAGAAGCTTTTAACTTGACAAATATTTAGTAATTAATAAAATCAATATTGTAATTCAATCAAAATAAGCTAATGACTCAACAATCTCAAGAATTTAATGAACAACGTATTCTCTCTCATGGAAGTAAAAATGAAACTCTTGAAGAAACCATAGAAAGGGTTAAACAAAGAATTATTCAGACTGGAGATAAACCCCATGTTACTGTTGCTAGACAATTAGAACTTCTTAATGGATTAGCAGGTTTTCCTTTAGGGCAATTTTATTTACAAAATGGAGGTCTGAATGGCTATTGGACAGACTATGTTCTGGAACATCAGTATCAAGGAAGGGTGACAGGTATTGATAAAGAAGGTCGTAGTTTAACAAAATTAGAAAAGTATTTATTGGATCAAGACCCTACTTTCCTGGCGACACAACAAAGATATGTCAATTTCAGTAAAGTTATTCAGAATTATGTGAGAGATGGTTTAGTTTTTGCCTCCTTACCTTGTGGGGTAATGAGGGATTTGTTGAAGTTGGATTTTTCAGGTGTAGATAATTTCCGTTTAGTGGGAATTGATATTGATTATGAAAGTTTAAAATTGGCAAAAAAATTAGCTGAAGAATATGGGTTATCTGAAAAAGTAGAATTTCATCAGGAAGATGGTTGGAATTTGCCTTTTGAAGATGAATTTACGCTATTGACTAGCAATGGTTTAAATATTTATGAATCTGATGATCAAAAAGTTATGGAGCTATATCGAAAGTTTTTCAAAGCATTAATGCCAGGAGGTATATTGGTAACTAGCTTTTTAACCCCATCCCCGAATATCGACCCCAATTCAGAATGGGATATGAATCAACTAAATCTAGACGATATGTTACTTACAAAAATCATATTTGGCGATATTATGTTGAATCTGAAAATTACAGGATTTAGAAGTTCATCAACGACAAAATTACAACTACAAAATGTTGGTTTTGATGATATAGAATTTATTTGGGATAATGCCAGGATATTTCCTACGGTAGTAGCAAGGAAACCTAAAAAATAATGTGGAGATTTTTTTGATTTGAGGTAGAATAAATGATTTCAGGACTTACGCATGAGGTACGAAAAACTAGAATGTGAAATTGCTTTCCGTTCCGGACTGCTGCGCAAACCCTGTGGGTCGCTTCGGACGAAAATACCTTGTACTGCGTAAGTCCTATGATTTGTAAAAAATCAAGAATTATAGATAAAAAATGAAAAGTATTACCCCTTCTCCCTAATTTCAATGAAATTCATACAAAACTACCATCAAACTACTACAGTAATTGAGAAAATCAACTAAATTAACGACTGTTATTATAGAAAAATAGAAGTAAAAAAGGCGTTGCTGAATAAATGTATGATTTCACAGTCCTCATGAGTCAGGAGTTAGTAGATAGAAAGGAGTTTTTCGGTGACTAAATAGAAAGAAATAGGTATAATTTGCACTACTGTTTTGGCTGAAAATTTATCCAAAGTTGAATTTCATACCTCAAATCAGTAACGCCGTAAAAAAATAGTAAAAATATCAACCCAAGAATATCAAATTATCGTATAAAATTACATTCTGTTTGTAAAGTAGTAATTGGATGTCTCTAAATTATTGTCCTAATTTAACCGATCTGCCTAATGACAGAATTACATGAGAAGCAACAACAGGTATAATTTAAAAAGACAAACAACAAAATAATTAAAATATCAATCAAAGGATATCAAATTATGGCATACGATTACGATCTATTTGTGATAGGTGCAGGATCGGGTGGGTTAGCATCTTCAAAAAGGGCAGCATCTTATGGAGCAAAAGTAGCGATCGCTGAAAATGATTTAGTAGGAGGTACTTGCGTCATTAGAGGATGTGTCCCAAAAAAACTCATGGTTTACGGTTCCAGATTTTCCCACTTGTATCAAGATGCAGTAGGTTATGGTTGGAGTGAAGTAGAACCTAGTTTTGATTGGCATAAATTAATAGATGCTGTAAATACAGAAGTTCTACGTTTAAATAAACTACATATCAGTTTCCTGGAAAAAGCAGGAGTGGAACTAATAGAAGGATATGCCAAATTTATCGACCCCCATACCGTAGAAGTAGGCGATCGTAAAATCACAGCAGATAAAATCTTAATCGCTGTCGGTGGGAAAGCAGAAAAAATCAACATTCCTGGAATTGAACATAGTATTACTTCCCGCGAAATGTTCCACCTCAAAGAACAACCAAAAAGAATGGCAGTTTGGGGAGGCGGTTATATCGGTGTAGAATTTGCCGGAATTTTAAATGGTGTCGGTACTGAAGTTACTCAAATTATTCGTCGGGATTTAATTTTGCGAGGTTTTGACCAAGACATCCGCAGCAACATTCAAGAAGGAATGACAAAACATGGAGTAGACTTCCGCATCAATACAAATGTAGAAAAAATTGAGAAAGTCGAAGAAGGGTTAAAAGTTCACCTAACAGGAGAAAATGCCGAACCTTTAATTGTCGATACATTCCTCTGTGCAACTGGTCGCAAACCAAACTTAGAAGGTTTGAACTTAGAAAACGCTGGAGTAGAAACAGTTAGTGGTGCAATTGCCGTTAGTGGAAACTGTCGTACCACTCAACCAAATATTTATGCAGTGGGAGACTGTATAGATAAAGCAAATTTAACTCCTGTTGCTATTGCTCAAGGTCGTGCTTTTGCTGATACAGAATTTGGTAATATCCCTAGAGCAATTTCTCTAGAAAATATTCCCACAGCAGTCTTCTCAGAACCAGAAGGATCTACCGTAGGTCTAACAGAAGCAGAAGCTAAAGAAAAATTTGGTGACTCTATCAAATGTTACCGCGCTAAGTTTCGCCCAATGTTCCACAGTTTTACAGGTGCAGATGAAAAAGTAATGGTGAAATTGGTAGTCGAGGGTAATACTGACCGTGTTTTAGGAGTACACATGGTCGGTAAAGATGCGGGTGAAATTATCCAAGGAATGGCGATCGCTGTTAATATGGGTGCAACCAAAGCAGACTTTGACCGCACTATTGGTATTCACCCCTCCACATCAGAAGAGTTAGTAACTTTACGTTGAAGAAGGTGGTAAGTTACAGCACTTTTGCCGATCTCTGACCTCACGTCACAAACAAAACCCTGTAGGGGCGAATGGCCATTCGCTCCTACTACTGTCTACTCCTGAAGACTGACTCCTAACAATGAGTTTAGTGGTCTACTCAACTGAAAAGCGCTGTAAAAGAAGTAAGAAGAAAAAAGTAAAACCGAAGTTGGAAGAAACAATTTAGGTAGAAAAAGTGGCGTTAGTGAAGCGCGTGTATGATATTAATCTTAATTCTTTAGGAGTCAACCCACCCCTCGCCCCTCCCCCTCCCAGGAGGGGGAAGACCGAGTCAGGAGAGAAGAAAGAAGAAGAAAGAGTAGTAGAAGGAGAAAGTTTTTTGTTCGCGCTCTTATCCGGACATGATATCATATCTCAAATCACCAACGCCAAAAAAGTTAGTCAACCTTCTTTACCGGTTAAACAGTTATAGATTGGTTAAGTAAGGAGTAGTCAGGAGTCAGGAGGAGAGAGAATCACAAAGATGAGCGTAGTTATGACGATTGAAGAATTTTTGATAGTCCTGCATGGTAATGGTAGGATACATATTTTTTAATTTCTCCCACACTCCTCATCTCCCCATTTCCCACACTCCCCATCTCCCCATCCCCCCAAACTCCTGGTGCTTCCTTTACCATTACTATGCACCACCACCGAATTTTTTTATTTCCAATTAAACGGATTTGATATAATTTGAAAAAAAAGGATTTGATATTAATTCATACCTAACCAAATATTGAGAGGTAAAATTTTATGTCCCCAGCTTTGATTTCTGCTGTATTAGGATTATTAGTTACACCCTTAACTATTAGTTCTGTTATTGCAACTCCTAACTATAATAATGATGCTCAAATAATTAGTCAAACAACAAAAGTACAGGAGTCACAATCAACAGAAGAAGGTGTATTTCAACAACTAAATCTTACACAAGAACAAACTGATAAAATTGTGGCAATTCGTCAGCAACATCAACAGCAAATTATTCAAAGTTTAGAAAATTTGCGGGATGCCCAGGAAGAATTAAATCAAATGATAATTGCTACTAATACTGATAATCAACTACGGCAAAAACATGGCGAAGTTTTACAGTTGAGAAAAGATTTAGCAGAATTACAATTTAATACTATTCTCAAAATTAGAGAAGTGCTAACTCCCGAACAATTACAACAGTGGTCAAAGTTAATGCAGCAACGCCGGGAATCTCTCAAAAATCGCTAGTTAAATTAACTTTAAAGACTAGAAGTAGTGGTGGTTGGTATGAGTATTTTATAGTAAGTAAATTCTGGAATAATTTATAGCCAGCCTGATTGATAAAATAATATGATATAAATATATAAAACTGATTCGATCGTCGGCAAAATTATCGAATAAAAAAAACAGTCATTACTAGTCATTACTAATAAACTTTACAAAATAATTATTACAAGTTTTGAAAAAAATACTTTAGCAAGATAAATTTCAAAGCGTTTCTGTACGGAAATGCTGTTTGCGGAGGATTCCGGTACGGAAAATGCTGATAGCTAGTTAATACCATTTGGACAAATATTAGCTACTAATTACCCTGGCCTATTCTTGACTTTAAACAAAAGAAATGCTGAATAATTACACTTATATTTATTTACATGGATTTGCCTCTAGTCCCAAATCTAATAAAGCTATATATTTGCGCGATCGCTTCGCATAAATCAACCTCAATCTTAATATTCTAGACTTAAATCAAAATGATTTTTACAACCTAACTTTAACAAGACAAATTCATCAAGTAGAGTCAGAAATCACAAAAAAATCTACACCAATAATATTAATTGGCTCTAGTTTTGGTGGTTTAACATCTACTTTTTTAGCAGAACAAAATTTCCATGTTAAAGCAATAATTTTACTGGCACCCGCCTTTAATTTTTTATCCCATTGGCAACAAAATTTAGGAGAAGAAAATTTACAAAAATGGCAAGAAAGGGGAGATTATTGGATATACCATTATGGAGAAAAAAAATATTCACTATTGAGCTATGATTTTATAGTTGATTTGATCGAGTATGAAGAGAAAAAATTAAAACGTACTTTACCAACTTTAATTTTTCATGGTTTAAATGACAACGTGATTCCCATTCAAGCTAGTCGAGAATTTGTTGCCAAACGCTCCTGGGTAGAATTAATAGAACTTGATACTGACCATACTTTGGGGAATGTGATGGCAAAAGTTTGGCAGGAAATTAATCAGTTTTTAAAGCAAGACTTTAGTTAGATAAATAATTAAGATAAGGTTATAAATATTGTCGGAGTAAAACAATATTAATTATGATGATAATATGTCATAAAAAAAAGGCGTAAGCAATGAATGAAGTTAAAACTATACAAACTTTAGCAGTTGATATTGGTGGCAGCGGGATTAAAGTAATAGTCTTAGATGAAACAGGAGAACCTATCACAAAACGTAGTCGTGTCGAAACACCAGACCCAGCAAAACCAGACCCAATATTAAAAGAGATTGTCTCTTTAGCAGCAGAACAAGGAGAATTTGACAGAATATCCGTAGGTTTCCCTGGTGTAGTTATGGATGGTGTGATTAAAACAGCAGCAAATTTAGATTCTGACTGGATAGGGTTGAATTTGGCAGCAGTGCTTTCAGAACGCTTGGGGAAACCGGTGCGAGTTGCTAATGATGCTGATATTCAAGGACTAGGAACAATTGAAGGCAAAGGAGTAGAGTTGGTAGTTACTTTAGGAACTGGTTTCGGTTCAGCATTGTTTCTAGAAGGAAAACTAGTGCCAAACTTGGAAATGGGTCATCATCCGTTTCGTAAAAAAGACACTTATGAGGAACACTTAGGAAGAGCAGCATTAGATGATATTGGTAAAAAGAAGTGGAATAAGCGCTTAGAAAAGGCGATCGCTACTCTACAACATTTATTTAATTGCGATCATATTTATCTTGGTGGTGGCAATACAAAAAAAATTGAATTTGAATTACCAACAAATGTAAAAATAGTGCCTAATGTAAATGGTTTATTAGGAGGAATTGCTTTATGGAAAGAATAATTGGCGTTGGTAAATTAAGGTATGATATTAATCTTAATTACTTAGGAGTCAGGAGTCAGGAGTCAGGAGTCAGGAGGAAAGAAAGAAGAAGAAACAAGGAATAGAAGGAGAAAGTTTTTTTGTTGGCGCTCTTATCCGGACAAAATATCATACCTCTTTTCACCAACGCCTAATAATTAAGTAGTCATAGTTTTAGTATTTCTCTATTAGACATAGGCGCGATCATCAAAAATCAAATCAATCCCATACGCATAAATCATCAATTATTTCCCCCTACTCCCTACTCCCTACTCCCTACTCTCTCTCTTTCGGAGATGCCTATTTAGTTAGGATTGACTAATTTTAAAAGCTTTTGCTTAACTTGAATATTAAAAACATCCCATTTTTTTTGAGCATATTCACTGTTAAAATTAAAACCAGAAAGAAAATCTATAGGAATTTCAAAACCTCCTGCTTGGCAACGCCCTCCACCGAAAAAATGTCCTTGGGTATCCATTCCAAAAGCTTCTTTAATAAACTCATCTGGATCTAGAGTAATTTTATTAGTTCGCAAAGATCCAGTGACTACTTCTAGTTCTTTTTCCTCATCTTGAACAATACCATAAACAACAGCAGTATGAACATTTTCTTCTGTGATTAAAAAGTCAGCAGCTTGAGGAATAGCATCTCGATCTAAACCACGAAGATAACCAACACCAGAAATAGAAACATTGTTATATATATATAGAGCGATGAGACAAAGCTCTTTCAATAATATCAATCACCCGTTGAGACCTAGAAGATTGTAGCACCGCATTTAATAACGTTGCATCATAAAAACGACTTAAATAAGCCGTCGCCAGAAAATCTTCATCTGTTGTTTGTAATAACTGATTTGTATCAGACCTGATGCCATGCATCAAAGCTGTAGCACATTTTATATGTTCGATAGTATTATTATCAAATTCTAGTAATCCTGCTTGAATATATTGGGTTAAGATAGTAGCTGTAGCTTTGATTGAAGGCCGAATATCTACAAACTCTGCCTTTAAGTTTTCTTGTAGACTATGGTGGTCAATAACAGCCACTACAGGAATAGTTTTTACCACCAGTGAAGTGAGCTGACTGGTAGTACCTTGGTTATCAATAAAAACACATCCTTGATAAACAGATAAATCCTTTTTTTTAGAAGTTTCTACTGTCTACTTTTGGACTGGCAAACCAGTCAATTTAACAAGTGTAATATTTTCTTGATGACTCATATCATGTCCGGTAGCATCGGTATTGTATAGCAAAGGTAGGGAACAGGGAACAGGGAACAGGGAACAGGGAACAGGGAACAGGCAGGAATACTTAAGGGCAATAAAAAAACTTAAATTCCCTGTAGATATTCACCCTTGAGTTTACACAAACGCGCCCCAGCGGATATGATATCAGAGTACCAGTATAAACAAGATCACACTGAATATTATATTGTTCGGCAATTAACTTATAAGCCAAAGCTCCTGAAAGTGCATCTAGGTCTGGAAAATCTTGGAGAATAATTAATTGACGAGTATGAGAATGCTTCTCTAAAGTTTCGATTAAAGCATCTATTTTTAAATTAGTAGGAATTGGGATAATTTTAGATAAAGTTTGAATAACATATTTTTTTAGTCAATTCCTGATTTTTAACTTGAGAATGATTGAGCATAATTATTTTTTTAGACAATTAATAACCTGTCATAAATTCAGTTGATTTCCATTGATTTTGTGGTTGAAAGAGGATATTAATTTTGTACAATGATTCTAATTTTGGGACAATTATCAGAAATACTTTTTGGATTAACCGTTTGATTTCAAACTATCCTCTTTCATTGATCCTATTGTTTGTAGAATTTATCACCTCAAGTAAATGTTTAGCTATCTCAACTAGAATGCAGGTCTTGGAGAGATGTGTCAAGTTCCATTCTTTGTTTAGCTTGATGTAAAAAGTAACCACTCATCATCGCAGAAGCCAACATTTGACCAAGATTTTCTCTGCTAGTAGTTATAGTCATGGCAAAATGCTCTGGTGGTAAATGTCCCAACATTCCTCTTAAATTTTGTTCCATAATTTGAGCAACTTCTGGTTCTGGTTTAGAAAGTTGAGCTACAGTTTCTGGATTCAAAGATTGAACATATTGCCATAATACGTTATCACTACTGGATTGATTGGCAGAATATTCAGAGGGATGACTTGGAAGATTATTCATAGTACTTATCTAGAATTAATAGAGTTTAGTATTTAGTTACATATTAGCAACTTTTTCCAACTCCAGTATTAAGAGTGACCGAACTTTTCGATCCGGTTTTTTCTACTCTAGCCAAACCGTATTTCACGTTTGACAGTTTGTGGATGGATTTTGTTAAAGAAGCACCTCAGCGGTCAGCACCTCAGCTATCAGCAGATTTTTTTTGAGACACCCTAGGAGAGCGGAGCATTCCGGAACGAAAAGGAGATTTCAACTCCGACTCAACCATCCAGCTTATAAGAACCGGGGATTTTGACCCCTAGCTCTAAAAGCTGAAGCACTGATAGCTAGTTAAATAGAGGAAATAAATCTTGAATGGCGATCGCTACTCAAATTTCCTAGTTAAATTTATATTCCTTCCTATTGTTGAACTAAGCTTTATAATACTTATCCTACTAAGCTTAATACATGATATACTTATGATTTAGTAATCTAAATAATATTCCTTAAAAGTTATGGGTCGTTCAAAAAATAATTCCTCTAATATGAATGCTAAAGGCGATCGCGTAGTTTACTCAGAGTTTGGTAATAATGCTACCTCCCCAGCAACAGAAAGAGCAGTACCAAACTTACCTCCAAATCAACAAAATTTAAAAGTACAAGCATCTCGCAAAGGTCGCAAAGGAAAAACAGTTACCATTATTAGTGGGTTTCAGTCGAACCAGGAAGTTTTGACAACTTTACTGAAACAGCTTAAAAATCAATGTGGTGCGGGTGGCACTGTGAAAGATAATGAAATTGAAATTCAGGGGGAACATAAACAAAAGTTACTGGAGATTTTAACTAAATTGGGCTACAAAGCTAAAATTAGCGGTGGTTAAAGAAGCTCCTCAGGAATCAGCAGATTCTTTTTGAGACACCCTAGGAGAGCGGAGCATTCCGGAACGGAAAAGAGATTTCACGGCCGTTCATAAGACGGGGTTTTTTACCGAATAATTAGGGCTTGCTGATTAAATCTAAAAGCATTGACATATAAAGACAAGTGCCTTTTTGAGGTCGAAAAAAGTGCCTGGTTTTCAGCTCTTCATGCTCAAAAAGGAGCGTATTTTAGGCAAAAGTTGGGCAGAGAAATCATTCTTATAATTCTTACTCCTACCTACTCTAAATTCCCCGTTCCTCCTGTCTCCTGTCTCCTGTCTCCTGTCTCCTGTCTCCTGTTTCCTGTCTCCTGTCTCCTGTCTCCTACCCTCACCCATAAGACTTTTTCAGCAAACCCTAATTAAGGTTTAAAGCCTCTCCTTTAAAGGAGAAACAAGCGGTCGTTAGCGCAGCTTCCCATAGGGTGGGATGGCGTACTTCGGAGCGGCTCTGTCAAGAGCGGGTCTTCTCGCCATATCCAATCGACCAAGAGAAGAAAAATTTTTCATTATTAGTCAATCCTATCCGTTTTCAAGGAGAGGTAATAATTAATAATTAATAATTAATTGTTGAATTCTAGCTCTAAAAGCTGAAGTGCTGATAGCTAAAAGCTGATAGCTAGTTAAATATTAGCAAAAAATGGGTTGGTTAGGAAATAGATTGATATAGCGTTTCTCAGCCTAATGAGTTACACCTATGTTTATTTGTCTTCTGTTGCCTGTTGCCTGTTATAAACTTGCCAATAATATTTATATAGCTAATATTAAGAACGATAATTGTTGCGGAATTTTGATTTTAGCTTTGTAGTTTTAAATAAGAAGTAATTAAACTTATATTAGTGGAGATATATAAATGTTTAGAACAGTTGCTTTAGTATTACTAGGAACTTCTGTTGGTTTTGGATTTTCTCTGGTAGGTGATGGTAATGGGTTTGCTATTAAAGTACCTCAAATAGAAGCAGGAAAATTAGAATGTCGTTGGTTACCTGAAGATACCTCTAATAACTCTTCTATTAACGGAGAATTCTTGGAGCCTAGATATTAGATTTGCTCTCAAGTCCTATTTTAATTACACATAATATCAAATCCGTTTAATTGGACATAAAAAAATTATTCAATGGTCATAACTACGCTTATCTTTGTAATTCTTTCTCCTCCTGACTCCTGACTCCTGACTCCTGACTCCTGCTAACTTAAGCATTCTATGGCTGTTTAACCGGATTTGATATAATTTCTCAATGTAGTGAGAAAAGCTATATTTTATCTTTCTTTTTGAATTCTAATAAGTAGCTCTACTTAATTATTGGACTTTGGACAAAAAAAGTTAGCGTAATATTTAAACTAACTACTGAAATTAAGATTTAAAGACCGAATTCATACTGGAATTATCTTTGTTTTTGAAATTATTTATCATCCTGAAAATCAGAGGATGGGTCTGGTTCAATTTCTCCACCGAAACAGATATCTAAATAACTTTCTTGAAGGGAATGAACAACTCTCTCCAACTCATCAATAAGATTCCTTCGAGTCATTTTTTCAACTGCATCAATATGAGCTTCACTTCCCCCTTTTCCTAAATACTTATATT
>NZ_JAAHGB010000051.1:0-52323 GCF_010672695.1 Okeania sp. SIO1H4 | reverse complement strand
TTGAGGCGTTAGCGGAGCTTTGCTGAGGCAATCGCTCTCCATTTTTAAGCGTTGGCGGAGCAAGTGCGGCAGCTATATCGCTCTAGATGACCATACTCTATATATAGTGTCTTTGCGTAAGTCCTGAGTATATTAATGATTTAGGGAGAACGGGAGATTAGGGAATAGGGAAATACTGAAATTTACTAAAATTTTCCGATTAGGGTTTGCTGAAAAAGTCTTATGAGTGAGGGTAGGATCAGGGCAAACGCATCTTATTTTGCCGTTCCCTATATGTAGTGTTTATTTGATTTTATAGACACTATATGTTGAAAGTCTATTGTCAACAAGCGCAATAAAACCCGGTTTATTGATAATTACCCCTAGTTTATTGACGAGATGCGTTTGCCCTGAGGGTAGGATTTAGGAATCAGGAAGACCAAGTCAGGATAAATGGGAATTGATGTGGGTAATGGATAGACTTAATAATAGGGGTTAACGGCCGTCAACCCCTACAAATGGCCTATAATTTTGTTTTTTGGGTAATTCCTATAGGTAAGTTAGGACATAAAAGAGAGAAATGTTTTTCCCACTTTTCCCAGAGACGGTCACTTCAGGGAGTGGAGTATGTCAACTCCACGTACAACACAGCTTTGGTTAAAGAGAGCCAGGGTGTTTTAATTCCTGGATTAGAGTACAGAATTCTGATACAGCAGATTCGGTTGTACATGAGATACAAATATTAACGTTTGCTAACTCAAAGCTCCCCTAACAGATGTTCCCATAACAGGCAAGAAGTCCGCACTGGATACTCACGCCTGATCAAATCTGCTGTATTTAGATTCCTTTTGCCTTTTTGGTTGTTATTTTTACCTTTGGTAATTTCGGTAATAATTTCTTTCACCACTTCATGTTTAATTTCTACACATTAGTATCTTTCTCCCATCAATCTTTGTCGCATACCTTCAGCAATTTTTTGGCCTAAGTATTCTGGAATCAAACTTTCATTAGGCCCCAAAAGATAAAGAATAAGACGAGTTCGCCCACGCCAAACTAATAGGTTGGCGTTAACTACTAACAAATCTTCTTGCCAGATGGCATACATAACTTTATAGAATAGACCTGGTTGATTATCTGCTTCAATCAATAGTGCTGGTAGATGAAATACAGGATCGACATAAAATTCTGTCGCTACTTCTTCTAAACCACTATCTAGATTAAACTCTACAGCTAACATTTCTTCTACCTCGAAACGGCCTGCCAGTGATTCTTGGATGGCACGACAAACATTTTCTGAGGTTTTCTCTGTTAGTGCTTTGCCCCCCCTAGATATTACTAATTTGATAAAGACCAACATCGGTGGGTAAATTTGTCCATAAAGACTGAGGCTATGAATAGTTAGTCCATAGGCAGCTAAGACCCCAAAAATATCACTGAGCAAAAATGATTGATTTCGGTAGGTAAAGTGCAGGGCACTTTTGCTGCCTTCTGGTTTTAGTTCTATTACAGCTTGTTTACTTTTATACAGTTGATATGCTAACTTCAAATTTTGCAGTTGGATATCACTACTTACAAATTGCTCATAAAACTGTGGAAACGCTCGGTTGAAGCGCTTTAGCAGTTCTAGTGTTGATGATTTTAAACCCGGAGCCATAATCGAAGAGAGGGAACGGGATATATACTATCTAATAATGTCATCCAACTTCTACTAACTTAACCACGCCTGCATGGGTTTTTGGAAAAATTTGTTTAGCGGCTCTGAGCCAACATCTCACCCTCAAAATCCAGATTATGAGGGATACACTACTATTGGGGAAGGAAAGGCTTCTTCTCAAGCTGTTCGTTCACCTAATAGAAGTAATGGACGTATATTTTTTAGTACAGATCGAGACATAGATATATATGAACTTGAAGAACTCTGTAATGCTGTTGGTTGGTCTCGCCGCCCATTACGCAAAGTAAAAAAGGCCATTCAACATAGTTTTCTTGTTGTCTCTATGTGGCAGATGCGAGGCAGTCAAAAAAGACTGATTGGCTTTGCCAGAGCAACATCAGACCATGCTTTTAATGCCACTCTTTGGGATGTAGTTGTTCATCCTGATGTCCAAGGCAAGGGCTTGGGGAAAGCATTGATGAAGTACATCATCAAAAAACTTCGTAGCGAGGATATCAGCAATATCACCTTATTTGCTGACCCTCATGTTGTTGATTTTTACCACAATTTAGGTTTTATCTCTGACCCAGAGGGAATTAAAGGAATGTTCTGGTATCCAGATTAGCTGTTTTTGATTGGATCAAAATTATGATTAACCAAATAATATTCTAATAAATCTAGAATTTAGATTTTTTTAGCATGGGCATTTTTCTCACTTTTAACTTATTTAAATATATGCAGAATGTATTATTAGTTAGTCAAGAAGGTTGATTAACGTTTATATGGGTAGCTTAAAGGCCTTAGATACTAACTAAGTTTTGAGGATACTTTAAATTTGTCTCCTGTAAAAACTCAATTGGTATATTATTTCTAGTGCGATGCTCCTGTAGAATCTAAAATCTAGAGATAATGATTCAAGGATTTTTGTTCCTAAAAATTTCCTGAATATATGGGCAAATTTGTTTGGTGTAAAATTTTTTTTGAATTTTTTTGCACAACTTGTGAAAATTGAGCTATAATAAATTTATAGTTCAACCGGGATGTAGCGCAGTTTGGTAGCGCGCCTGCTTTGGGAGCAGGATGTCGCAGGTTCAAATCCTGTCATCCCGATAATTACAGAATTACAAATAAATTAGGTATAAACATTTAAAACCTCACCCTGAAGCACAGAAATTTAAATAAAACTTTTTTGGGCATCTTGTCTACCCCGGCTATACCTTGCTGAGATGAAATCTTCTAATCTTCTAAAGTTTAGCTCTACTTATCTAGTGGTCTTTAGACATTTTATCTGATATAAAGTAGCTGTTTGCGTAGCATGACCTAGGAACAGTCAGTCCAGGCAAGGAAAAAATGTCAAAGCCATAAAAATGGCTAAAATCCTTATCGCTACTGGATTTATACCTTTTTGATCTCAAAACCTCTGTTTGTATAGATTTAAGGACTTTTTTTGCCTGATTTTTGTCTATAGCAGGGAATAATAAATTGGTAACAGTGGGAAAAACATTTTCCCTTATTGGGATCATCATCTGCATAAGTCCTAATCTACTAACTATTGCTATAAATCCCAATAGACATCTCCAGAAAAGAGGGAATAGGGAATAGGGAATAGGGAATAGGTATGGAGGGGGAAATAACTGATAATTTCTGTACGATAATTGATTTGATTTTGGATTTTTACCAGATGTCTAATAGTTAGTAGATATAGCAATGTGCGCTGGCATATTTACACATTATTTTTTGTACACCTTTTCGCTTACTGCACTTTGAGCTGGACATTGTAAATACCTGAGCGCTCATTGCTATAAGTTTTCAAAAGTCACTAGGCTAATATTCTAGTGAGCTAAGTCCGGCTTATCAAATAGATTTATAACTTTTCGCTGTTCCCTGGTCTCTATTTTCAATCATATACTATGTTCCTTAGGTCCAAAATATTAAATTAATTTTGCACAGTTACTTAGTCTTTGTAGTCTACTCAAATTAAAACAACTATAGAACCCATTTGATATCTATTTAAAAAGATATGGGAAGACGGGGATATAGGGAAGTAGAGAGTATTTTTCAATCTGCTTGGTGCCCGTTCCCTTCTCTTGGTCGGCGTTCCCATGGCGAGACGCGGGTTCACATCCGCCTTTTCCCTTATGTCTTCTCTCCATCTCCTGACTCAGTCCTCCTGACTCCTGGTAAAAAAAAAGCGGGTCGCAGACATTAATACCAAATGGGTTATATAAACAGATACACTCCCTCGTTTGTTAAAAAGCTGAGTGCTGAACGCTAATAGCGACATGCTTTCCTATTCTCAATGTAGTTATAGTTTTGAAAATTAATCTATACATTCCGTTGGATGAGGCAAAAAATTTTGAATTTTAGTCGATAGCTTAACCTAGAATTGAATAATTTATAATTTAACCCTCCTTTAGGAGAAAGACTATGTCTTAAGTATCTGTAAACTACTATGTTTTTATTTATTGTTAGCTTAAGCAAATGAAAAAATTGTGTTATAATCAACTACAGTTATAACTGTTTTTCCATCAATCATACTCCTATGGTTGTCAATTTACTAATGTGGTAAATTAATCATAGATTAGCTTTTATCTAAAATAACAATTTTCGTAAAATTTATAATTCAGTGAAATTAAAAGCATAAAATTAAACTATTTTTATGATTAATTAAAATACTGTTTGAGATCAAGTAATCGCTCAATTCCATAATTTAATTTTTCCAAAAATAATGATTTTATTGAATTATTAATTAATCACAGCTAAATATGTTTTTAAAACGGTAAAAAAATCAGGATATCTTAGTAAACTATGGAATAAATATTTTGATGATTGATGTGATAGTTAAATCTTAAAAAGATTAAATCATGTTTATTAGTGGCTTATTGAACAAATTAACATGATATTTTCATGTCTATCTGTAAGTTATTTGATGTTCATAACTTTTATTTTTGCTGCATTATTTTAAATAATTTGGAGAATCTATGAAATCATTAATTCGCCTAAGTGTAGTGTTAGGAATAGTAACTAGCACTTTGATAAGACCTTCTGTCAAAGATATGTCTGCATTAGCGCTATCTGCAGAAGAAGTCTTGCAGAAGTTAACTCCTGTGCCTGTATTTACAATAACCGATCAAAATGGCTCTCCTCTTGTAGCTTCTATCAAAAAAGAAGGTAATGAAAATTCTTCTGTGGCAGGGGTTTTTATTAGTAAGAGTGATGCAGATGCTTTTGTAGAAAAATTAAAAGGAGAAAATCCTGATTTGGCAGCTACGGTTAAGGTAGTGCCTGTATCTCTGGGTGAAGTTTATGAAATGAGCCAATCTAGTCAGAATAATCAGCAAAAGCTACAGTTTGCTTATGTTCCAATTAAGAGGCAGGTTGAATCTGCGAAGATTTTACTTGAGCAAAATGGTCAGGATGTTAACCAGTTCAATGGAGTACCTTTATTTATGGCTAAAGGTGGACCTGATGGTGGATATTTAACTATTCAACGTGGGGAACAACAAGTTATTCCTATGTTTTTTAATAAGGAAGATTTGCAGGGAATGTTGGAGCGAGCTAAGACTCAACAACCTGATGTTTTTTCTTCTGTGAAAATTGAAGTTGTGAATCTTGAAGGTGTAATTAAGGCCCTGGAGAAAGATGACGATCCTTTCTTAGAAAAAATTATTTTTATTCCTCCCAGGGAGTCTTTAGAGTTTGTACAACAGTTAAAACAATCTGGTAATTAATAAATTAAAATTTCAATTTTCAGCGATCGCGATTAATGGACTTTTCTTCGGAGTGTGTAGTTTCAGGTCTAGACCTTTGGCAATGGTATCGCAGTGCTCAGAGTGATGGTTTAAAGGCAGGTATCTATGTTGCTGAGGTTGATTGGTTGTTGCAAGAATTTGCTGGACTAGATCGATTAACGCTTCGTTTAGAGTCTTTTAAAGATTGGCCTAATATTTCAATGAGGCTTTCTTTAGTTGAGTTGAATAATCTTTGGTATAGACGTTTAAATGAAAAGGTTCCGCTTCAATATTTAATAGGGGTTACTTATTGGCGGAATTTTTCTTTGGAGGTGGGTTTTGGGGTTTTGATACCAAGGCCAGAAACAGAGTGTTTAATCGATCTGGTTGTAGCAGCTACTAATAGTGTTTCCCATCTTCAACAAGGAATTTGGGTAGATATGGGAACTGGTAGTGGGGCGATCGCTTTTGGGTTGGCAGAAGTATTGACAGAAGCTTCTATTTATGCTGTGGATTGTAGTCCAGAAGCTTTAGCTATTGCTAGACAGAATGGGACAAAATTGGGTTTAGGGAACAAGATAAATTTTTGTCAAGGTTCTTGGTGGGAACCATTGGAGCATTTGCGAGGTAAAGTGAGTGGAATGGTGGCTAACCCTCCTTATATTCCTAGCGATATGGTTTCTACTTTGCAACCAGAAGTCAGGAAACATGAGCCTCATCTTGCTCTTGATGGTGGTATTGATGGCCTAGAGTGTATTAGATTTTTGATTGAAACAGCTCCACTATATTTAGTTTCTGGTGGTGTTTGGTTGGTGGAGATGATGAGTGGGCAAGGGGAGATGGTGGCTGAAATGTTGCAAGATGATGGAGCTTATTGTCGGGTTGAGATTTTTTCGGATATTGAGGGTGTTGATCGGTTTGCTATGGCTTATTTGAGGTAGCAATTATTATTTTCTTGAGCTTCAAAAAATTTTCACAGGGTCTTTTTATGGAATAAGTTGAAAATATAATTGGTATTTTTTTTGTACTGTGGGGTAGTCCATATATATTCCGGCTTTTCCAGGTTCACAGCTTCCATTCTTGCCTTCTGAAACACCTTGATCACCAACCCAAAGTAATTCTCATTTACCTATTTCATTGTTGATTTTGATATCTAAATTTATAGGTTTGTGATTTTTCTTATGAGGAAAATTATGATCTTTTTGTAATAATGGAAGTTCAATATTTGTGTTTGCTGGAGATGAATGCTCAAGAAGAGTTGCTTCTCCTTTTACTACTGTTATTCCATCACTTTTATCTGTGACTTGATTAATTTTAACTTCTCCAACTTCTATATGGTCTAGCCTGATGGGTTGATATCTAACTTCAATTCTTTTTCCTTCTTGGAATAGATTTTTGCAATGTTTGTTTTTACAACTATTTTGTGCTATTCCTAAAGAGCATCTAATTTCTGGGACGAAAATGGCTACAAGTATACCAGTTACAGGAATAGCTATACCTATTAAAAAAACATTTATTCTTTTCTTCCAACTCTTTTGTTCAGAATTACTCATGGATTTGATGATAAGTCAAAGGTAAAATATAGTATTTATCAATATTTGGATGATATAAATACTATTCTAATTCTACTTTCCCTGCTATAAATTTGCCTATTTTTTTCAAACAAAATCTAAAATTGTTTTAGAGGGTAAAGTTATGAAGTTTAGTCTTTATTGAAATTTTAATTGAGGAGACAATTTCTGGTAATTTAGTTAGTTTTCCTACTGATACTGTACCAGCACTGTCAGCTTTATTAACTGGAGCTGATTTAATTTTTCCAGGAAAGGGTCGCAATTAAGATAAAGCTTTAATTTTTATGAGGGCAACTGGTTGAAATAATTTAATTTGAAGGTCAATTCATTTTATGAAGCTCCCTGAATTGAGGTTTTTTTCTGCCAGAGATACTGAAATTACCTATAATTTTTCAAAAAATTAAAAAACAAAAAACAAAAAAATAATCACTTTAGTCTGTATTGAAACTCTAATTGAGGGACTAATTTCTGGTAATTTAGTGAGCTTTCGTACTTATATTGTACCACAACTGGTAGCTCGGCCTGACAAAAGTGCTGTAATTTTTCAACTGAAGGGTCGCACTCAAGATAAACCTTTAATTTTAATGAGGTCAACTGGTTGAAATAATTTAATTTGAAGTTCAAATCATTTTATTAAGCTCCCTAAGTTGAGGGTTTTTCTGCCAGAGATGCTAGAATTAACTATAATTTTTCAATAAATTAAAAAACAAAAAACAAAAAATGAGCTTAGTATCTATTGAGACTCTCATTAAAGGGGCTATCTCTGGTAATTTAGTTAGCTTTCCTACTGATACTGTACCAGCATTAGCGGCTCTGCCTCAAAAAGCAGATTTAATTTTTCAAGCAAAACGTCGTAGTCCAGATAAACCTTTGATTTTGATGGGGGCAACTCCCGCATCTTTGTGGCCTTATGTTCGAGGAAGTGATGAAGAGTTGCAGTTATGGCAAGAGGTTGCTCAGAAGTATTGGCCTGGACCTTTAACTTTGGTGCTGCCAGCTTCGGAAATGGTTCCTAGAGAAATGAACCCTTTTGACCCAACTACCATTGGAATCAGGATACCTAATTGTGATATTGCTAGGGAAATTATGACTCAAACTGGGCCTTTGGCTACTACAAGTGCTAATTTCTCAGGTCAACCTCCCCTGGGTCGAATGGCTGAAATTAATGCTCAATTTCCAGATGTTTTAGTATTGTCCCACGAACAGGAGATAATCTTGGCTTCTGGAGTGCCTTCTACTGTTGCTAAGTGGAACGAAATTAGTTGTTGGGAAATCCTGCGTCAGGGAGCGGTCAAGTTAAAATTTTAAGGGTACGGTTATATTTTTTAATATTTTTATTCCCATGGGATGGAACGATTTTTTATTCTTGGCATTAGGATTAGGGTTTGGACTAATAGGCGGCAGATTATGGTTGAGGCAAAAAACTGAGAACTTGTCAACACCTTCTGTGGTGTCATCACCTGAAGTATCTAATTTAGAGGAAGTAGAAGGTGTTTTAGAACAGCTGAAACAGACTCAACTTGCATACCAGATGGCATCGGAAATGAGTAAGTTTAAGGCTGGTTTTTTGGCTCGAACTTCTCATGAGTTGCGATCGCCGATGAATAGTATGATTAGTACGCTACAGTTAATTATTTTTGATTTAGCTGATAACCCGGAAGAGGAACGTGAATTTGCTAACCAAGCGTATAATTCTGCGTTAAAAACTTTGGGACTACTTGATCGAATTATTGATGTAGCTAAAACCGAGCATGGTACTGAAAAACTTAAAATAGAACCGCTTCAGCTTAGTAAAGTGTTAGAGGCGGTGGATGATTTAACTTGTTTACAAGCTGCTAACCGTAGTATTCGTTTGAAGATATTACCTCCAGACTCTAATATTTATGTTTTGGCGGATGAGTCTCGTCTGAAGCAGGTTTTGATTGGTTTAGTTGATACTGCGATCGCCGAAATGAATGAAGGTAGTATTAATGTTTCTGTTCATCCCGCACAAGAATCTGGTTATGTTAATATCTGGATTGACGATCAACGTCCAGTTAGTGCGTGGAGTGAGTCTTGGGATTTACTCAAACAGAGTCATGAGGAGAAAACAGAAAAGGTTGTGAGTTGTGATTTTCAGCTTTCTCCTGGTATGAGGTTGTTAATGAATCAAACTTTGTTAGGAATAATGAATGGACGTTTAGAGGTATTGGCAACACCTTCTGATGGTAAGGAGTCTGATTTTAACCGGACTCAATGTTCTATTCCTATGAGTATAGAAAACAATGAGAGTTCGGCGTTGGTGAATTAGTGTATGATATTAATCTTAATTACTTAGGGTTTGCTGAAAAAGTCTTTTAGTAGGGGTAGTAGACAGGAGACAGGAGAAATAGGAATGAGCAAGGAGGTAGGAGTAAGAATTGTAAGAATGATTTTTCTACCATAGTCAGCCCAAAATACTAGCTTTTTGCAGCTCTTGGCACCGAAAAACTGGCACTTTTTTGAACCCCAAAAAGGCTAATGCCTTTATTTATCAATATAGCGCTGTGCGCAGGCAACAGCTCATCTGGCAACAGCTCATCTGGGGGAATAAATTGCTGATAATATAAGACTTTTAGCTATTTGGCCCCTCCTGCAATTTGTAAATATACAAGCGCTCATTGCTATACTTTCAGATTTATTCAGCAAACCCTCCTGACTCCTGACTCCTGACTCCTGACTCCTCCGTAGTTATTTATTTATCACTGTTCAACCGGACATGATATTACTTTTGAGCAAGTAGTAATGCTTTGTTCCTAGTTGTTAATTCTATTTCTCCTTCCATTGGTTGATTGTGCAATATCATTGTTGTGTTTTGGTTGTATTGAAATCCTATGCGTTTGTAGAAATCCTGTTGGTAGGTTGTCATTAGGTAGACTCGTTCTACATGGCACATTCGTGGATGACTTAAAATTGTTTGCACTAATTTGCGTCCTAGTCCTCCACCTTGATAGTTTGGGTGAATGACTATGTCCCAAATTGTACCTCTGTATACGCAGTCTGATGTAGCACGACCAAAACCTATCATTTTTTGACTATCCCATACACTCACGACTGGGTTGCTGTTTGCAATAGCTATTTCTAAATCTTCTATTTTTCTATTTTTTGCCCATACTGCTGCGGAATCAAATAAAGCCACCAGTTGGGCAATATCTACTTTTGAGTTACCTTCGCAGAATTGTATATGACGATAATCTCTGGTAGTGTTTTTCATGTTTAGTCAGCTCTCTATAAATTTCAATAGGAGTCATTGAGGAAGGCAGAAGTTATATCATGTCTGGTAGCATCGGTATTGTATAGCAAAGGTAGGCAACAGGCAACAAACAGGAAAGCTTAAGAGCAAGAAAAAAACTTAAATTTCCTGTAGATATCCACGCTAACTTTTACACAAACCATACCAACGGGCATGATATTAGAAGTTATTTTTGTTACAGGGATGTGTGAGCAACCCTCCAAAAATATTTCGCTAATCAAGGCGGGGTTTTAGACCCAATTATTTTGATAAATAATTTTTACTTTTGCCTATTTTTGTTTCTATTGAATATATTTTTGGACTAATTTGTATCTTGATCTTTTATATCAGCTTTTTCCCGCTCAAAGAGAAATAAAACTAATAAATATATTCAGGTTATTTGATATTTTTTGAGTGCTGTTTTGATTGTAGATTATTTTACTTACCTCCAAATTTTGAAAGCTAGTAATAGTTGAGGTTTATTTCTTAACTATTTTGTATAGTATCATTCTTTTTTCTAATTATCAATATACTAAGAAGATGTTTTTTCTTAGTTGTGTCAAGATTTGATAACAAATTGAATTAGCTATAATTTTATATGAAAAGTTTTTTTTTGTGTGTAATTTTTACTATATATAATTAATAATAACCATTATACCTCTCCGATAATTAATCTCAGACCCTTGTCATACCTGGACAAAAACTTAGTTTCCGGAGATGTCTATTGATAAACAGTAATTAATATTTGGTGCTGCGTTATTCAGGTAAATATAGACTCTACGAGGGTGTAAGTTCCACTATCTTAGTCACTGAAAAACTCCTTTGTACCTACTGATATCATGTAGGGGCGCAATTGCGAAGTCCATGCCGTCAGGCTATATGGCCATCTGCTCCGACGACTCCTGACTCCTGTGAAATCATACATTTATTTAGCAACGCCAATTTTTTTAGTCCTTTAGCAAAATCAAGTTAACAATATGGGAAATATGAACTTTTGTAGTGATAATGTGACTGAGGTATGTCCAGAAATTATGGCTGCTGTGATAGCTGCTAATGAAGGGTCTGCAATGCCTTATGGTGCAGATGAATATACTCAACGCTTGGAAGCTAAATTCTCAAAATTATTTGAAGCTCCTGTGATAATTTTCCCTGTTGCTACGGGTTCCGCTGCTAATGCTCTTGCTTTATCAGCGATCGCTCCTCCTTATGGAGCTATTTATTGTCATGCTGAATCTCATATTAATGTAGATGAATGTGGTGCTCCAGAATTTTATACGGGTGGTGCGAAATTGGTGACGCTTGGTGGTACAGATGCTCAAATTAATCCTTCTGACTTAGCTACAGCATTAGAAAAAGCTGGTATTGGTATAGTGCATCATGTTCAACCAGCAGCAGTTAGTATTACTCAAGCAACGGAAGCAGGAACAGTTTATTTACCAGAAGATATAGCTGAAATAGCAAAATTAACTCACGATCGCAATCTGTATCTACATATGGATGGAGCGCGTTTTGCTAATGCTGTTGTTAGTTTGGGTTGTGCGCCAGCAGATATAACTTGGCGAGCAGGGGTGGATGTATTGTGTTTTGGAGCCACTAAAAATGGAGCGATGGCAGCGGAGGCAGTAGTCTTTTTTAATCAAGAATTAGCAAAAAAATTTGGCTACCGTCGCAAACGCAGTGGGCATTTATTCTCAAAAATGCGATATTTGTCTGCTCAGTTAGAAGCTTATATTACTGATGATCTATGGTTGAAAAATGCCAGTAATGCTAATCAGATGGCTACAAAATTAGCGCAAGGTTTGGTCAAGTTTCCTTTGGTCAGGTTATGTCATCCAGTGGAGGCAAATGAAATTTTTGTAGAAATTCCTGAGTCTGTGGTTACTGGTTTGAGAGCGGATGGTTTTCAGTTTTATGTTTGGCAGGAGGCAACTTTCCCTATAATTAGAGTTGTAACTGCTTTTAATACTAGGGATGAAGATGTAGATGCTTTTTTGGAAAGTGTTCAATCTCATTCTGCAGTTAATGTGATGGAATAGACATTTCCGCATATCTTCTATATTACTCCCAAATGTAGTTTCTGGTGCCACTATACGATCTATCTTTATCAAAACTTTATAATCATTCTTAGCATAGCTATAGACCTCAAAGCTTTATATAGCAGTTAATTCCATTGATTTAAATTACTAAGAATACCATCGGCAAAATTAAAGATTCTGTAAAGTTTAGCATAAGAGGGTTGTAGGAATTTGGGGGGGGAAGTTAAGTTAATGTTGTAGGCAATAAATGTTCCCAAGAAATCAATGACTAACAATAATATCAATACTTTCACAAAATTTGCAGTTGCTACTTCTGGCGTTGTGTTTGGTTTAGCAGCATTAGAAGTACCTGCAAAAGCTGCGGTTTTCAATCTGGGTTCCCTTTCCAATGATGGAACATCACTTGTTCAAGCAGGTGCTGATGCTGGTAGTGGCAATTTAGACTTTTTCAACTTCACCCTTGACGACGATATTGACAATATCAATGATTGGTTGAATATTGCAACTAACACACTTAACAATGATGATACTGATATTGGACTCTATGACGCAAATGGTTTCAAAGTAGCAGAAGATGACGATGGCGGTCCTCTTTTCGATTCTGAACTTTCCTTTGGTGATGCCGATCCTTTAGCCGCACCAGACACAACACCAGGAGTAGATGGAACCCTCTTAGCTGGCGACTATACTTTAGTCGTATCTGGTTGGAATGCTAATTTTACAACTAACATTGATGATATAGTTGCTGGTGCTAACGATTTACCTACTTCTTATACATTGACAATCACTAACTTCGATGACGATATTCAATCAACTCCAGAACCCACAGGTATTTTAGGTTTCCTAGCTATGGGTACTTTTGGCTGGCTATCACGTCTCAAGCGTAAACTCAAGGGAGAATAATATAACTGTCTCCAACAAAAGTAATTCAGAGATAGACAACCAGGGGCAAAACTCTGGTTCTCTGATTTAATTAGATTATTTATAGCCCTATTTTATAAAGATGAATACCCAACTGCAAGAAAACCATTACGATGTAGCCATTGTTGGCGGAGGTCCTGCGGGTAGCACTGCTGGTACTTTTTTAAGAAAATATAATCCTAACCTGCGAGTCTTAATTCTTGAAAAAGAAAAATTTCCCCGCGATCATGTCGGAGAGAGTCAACTGCCAGCTATTAGCGATATTCTGGTGGAAATGGGTTGTTGGGATAAAGTAGAAGCTGCTAATTTCCCCATTAAAATTGGTGCAACCTATCGTTGGGGTAAAAGTTCAGAACTTTGGGATTTTGATTTTGTCTCTTCCTCTGAATTTAAAAATGAACCCCGTCCTGCTCAATATCGAGGACAACGTATCCTTACTGCTTTTCAGGTTGACCGTGCTATTTATGATGATATTCTCCTGCGCCACGCAGAAGAATTGGGTTGTGAAGTGCGAGAAGAAACTGCTGTAGCAAAAGTAGATGTTGAAGGCGATCAAATTAATTCCTTACATCTAAGTAATGGAAAACAAATTACCGCTCGTTATTATATTGATGCTTCTGGACATATTGGAGTCCTAAGACGTGCTTTAGGTATCAAAAGTGATATTCCTACAAAACTACAAAATATCGCTATCTGGGACTACTGGACTAACGCAGAATGGGCTGACACAATAGGTGTCGGAGGGACTCGCGTTCAGGTGATGAGTCTTGCTCATGGCTGGATTTGGTTTATTCCCCTCGGACCAACTCGTACCAGTATTGGCTTTATTTGTCCAGCTGAACATTACAAAAAACTGAAAAAACGACCAGAAGAAATCTATCAAGAAGCACTCCAGAGTGAACCTCGGATCGGTGAACTGATCGCTAATGCTACTAGCAGAGGTAACATTGAAACTACAAAAGACTGGTCTTTCCTTTCTCAGCGAATGGTAGGAGAAAACTGGTTTATGGCTGGAGAAGCAGCAGGTTTTGCAGATCCAATTCTTGCTGCGGGTATGACTTTAACTCATGTGAGTGCAAGGGAAGCAGCATACACAATTTTAGAATTGGAACGAGGTAAAAGTAATCCTACTTGGCTAAAAACCCATTACGAGGATAACCAACGACGACGCATTCAACAACATATTCGTTTTGCTGACTATTGGTATGCAGCTAATGGTCAGTTTACTGATTTACAAAAGCACTGTAAAGAGATTGCTAAAGATGCAGGATTACGTTTAAGTCCAGAAGAAGCTTTTCGCTGGTTAGCTCAAGGTGGTTTTACCAACGATAATCTACAAGAAACTGCTATTGGTGGCTTTGATCTCGCTTCGATGAAGCACGTCTTACAACGCTTTGCTAAGAAAAAATCTGCTTGGGAAATTAGTGGCTACAATGTCTTTCAACTTGATTTAAAAGGTGCAAAAGAAGAATATCTACCTCTCTATGCTCAAGGTCATATTGCTCAAGTGAAGTGTTATGTCAGAAAAAACCATCAATTACCTATTACAGGAATTTACGGGGTGATTTTCCGTGTTCTTAACCGTGCTTCAGAAATGGATGAAATTGTTAAGCTATTGAAGGAAGCTTTTAGTGTTAGTGTTCCACCAGAGCATATTCCTTTAGCAATGGATCAAGGGATTCAATGTTTGGAGGTAATGGTGAGTGAAGGTTGGGTAAAAGCACAAGTTAACCGGAAAAAGACTAAACTACAAATCTCTATTCCTGATGAAGGTAAATTAATCCATACTCACCATGGGTAATATTATTTCAGGTTGAAAAGTTATCAATAAACGACGGAGGAGTCAGGAGTCAGGAGTCAGGAGTCAGGAGAGAGGAGAGAATGAAGAAAGAACAGGAGAAGGAGAAAGTTTTTTCATCACTAATTAGGCTTGCTGAATAAATATCAAAGCATTGACTGATATTGGTTGTAGCATTTTTTAGTATAAAAAAGTGCGCCTGTTTTCAGCTCAAAAAGCTCATGCATGCTAGTATTTTGGGACGATTATGGCAGAAAAATCAAGGGACAAAACGCCCGCTCCTACCTCTTCTAAATTCCCATTTCTCCCCTCCTGGGAGGGGTTGGGGGTGGGTTGTCTCCTGTCTTCCCCTCCCAGGATGGGAAATAATTGATATATCTAGTGTGAGAATTGATTTGATTTTGGATTTTTACCAGATGTCTAATGATAGTTAGTTAACTTTTTAGGTAGTCCTGTAGATGTAGTGATTTATTGTCAAGGTAGGCAACATCTCATCTGGCAAGAGAAAATATATCTAATTCAATCGTTTTAGAGGAATAGTATTTGCTTGCCCACTTAATTTTTTTAAGAAGATCACTACTTGTACACCACTACCACTTTTTAATTTCTTCTTTCATATTTTGAAGAACACAACGTCTTTGTGTCCAGAAAAGTTTCTAGTTCCTCAATAATTTCAAATAAAGTTCAAAAAACTGCTCATCTATAACCAACCAGACCAAGGACTAACTTCAAGTACACCTGTTGGAGTCATCACTACTCGGAATAAAGCAACAGACTTCTGCTCGGTAATTTCAGATTTAGCAGTATTGAATAACTTGGGTAAAGGCGTTTGCTCTGCATACTTATTAGCAGGTTCATTCATAGTTTCTAATTTGGCGATCGCTCCATCAACATTAACTGTTATGCAAAAAACTAAATCTTCGTACCATACTGGTGTTTTTTCCCAACTTTGGTCAATTTTGTCATACAATTTTTGATTTAACTCTTCTAACTTAGCTCTATTAGTAATCTCTGAGGCAACAACTTCTACCACAGCAGATGAGGCAGTTGTATTCTGTAACTGTTTATTACTCAAAGCAGACATAGACCAAAGTTTAATTGTGCTATCGGCACCCCCACTGGCAAGAGTTTGTCCATCAGGGCTAAAATTTACAGACCAAACAGGTTTAGCATGACCTTTAAATGTTTCTAGTATTTCTTCTGTATCTACGTTCCACAGATGAATTTTTCTGTCGTAACTACTACTAGCAAGAGTCTGACTATCAGGACTAAAAGCAACAGATAAAACTGCTTTGTCATGTCCGTCTAGAGTGCATAGAAGTTGACCAGTTTCTACCTGCCATAACTTAACTTTTTGGTCTTGACTCCCACTAGCAAGGATTTTGCCATCGGGACTAAAAGCGATCGCCCAAACTGTGTTTTTATGTGCTGCTAATGAGTGGAGTTGTTTACCTGTATTCACTTGCCAAGTTTTGATTTGACCATTTTTACTCCCACTAGCAAGCATTTCTCCATCTGGACTAAAAGCTAAAGATTTGATGGAGCTGGAATGTTTAAAATTCCTCTCAACAGATCCAGTTTTAAGGTTCCAAATTTTGATTGTGCCATCATAACTTCCGCTAGCAAGAGTCTGACCATCAACGCTAATAGCTATAGCTTTCACATCATCGGTATGACCTTCGAGAGTTTGAATGAGTTTGCCATTGGCAAGATGCCAAAGTTTGATACGGTTATCCCAACTACCACTGGCGAGGACTTTTCCATCTGAACTAATGGCAAGAGATTCGATCGCATCTTTGTGAGCATCTATGGTATTCAGCAACTGACCATTGCTGAAGTTCCAAATTTTAATTGTACCATCATAACCGCTGCTGGCCATAGTTTTGCCATCTGGACTGATAGCAACTGCATATACCCATCCTTTGTGTCCGGAAAGAGTAAGGGAGGGTAGAGTTATTTTTTCTGGTTCCTGAGTCAAGTTTGTAGTTGATGTTGAAAGCGATCGCCACAACCATAACCCACCAAGATTTGTCACAGTAGTTGCTGCTATTATTGTGGCATATTGACGGAACTGTTGTGGGGTTAGCATAGATTTTAATTGTGAGATTTCTTAATTTGGAAAAGTTGATGATTAATTTTGACTTTTGGTCACTCTAATTTTTGGCTTTTATTTTTGCTATAGCAAATAACAAGTTGCTTAGAACTTATGCTGATGATGAATCTCAAACAGGGAAATGTTTTCCCCCCTGTTCCCTGTTCCCTATTCCCTGTTCCCTGCTATGATTTTTTATTGCGCTCTATCAGTTTTCTAGCAATAAATAAAATTGTGGTGCCAGTAATTCCGATTACTCCTAATGGGGTGATATGACTCCAATGACCCCACATTGTATATATGACGTGCCAGACTAAAATAAACATGGCAAAATATGTCAATTGATGTAATTTCTTCCAATTTTTCTTCATTTTTTTGATGCTCCAATCATTAGAAGTGATTGTTAGGAGTGTGAAAATAATTAAAGTCACTATTCCTGTTCCATATATCGAATATGTTTGGGAATCAAAAACATCAAAGTTTCTTTTGCTAAGTAGCAAAACTCCATGACCAAGAGCAAATAAAAAAGCAATTACACCTATTTGACGACGATATTTCAATAAAAATTTAGGAAGTTCTGTTTTTTTGGTTGCGGGAAAAACAATTCTCAAAATTGTTGGTAGTAAAGTGAGGATATAGCATATTAATCCGAATAAACCTAAGTAGTTAGCAAGTGGTGCTGTATCTAATATCATGTTCGGTAGAATATTTATAAATAAACGACGGAGGAGTCAGGAGATGGAAGAAGGAGTCAGGAGACAGGAGACAGGAGACAGGAGATGGAATAAGGAAGAGGAAGAACAGTAGAAGAAGGAGAAAGTTTTTTGATCACGCTCTCGGACCGGACATAATTAGGACTTATGCAGTACAACGTATTTTCGTCCGCAGCGACCGACAGGGTTTGCGCAGCAGTCAGGAACGGATAGCAATCTCAAATCCTAGTTTTTCGTAGCTCATGCGTAAGTCGTGTTGAAGAAGGAGACAGGAGACAGGAGACAGGAGACAGGAGGAAAATTACATGGGGATTCGCTCCCCCAAGTAATTTTGAACACCCCCGTTGACGGTGGGGTATTAAACCCACAAAGAAAATGATAATATAACATAGTATCTCCTGATTTTTTTAGTACCTGGTATCATATTTTCATAAATTTGTCAAAATACTATGTGTCAAAGTAAAACCTCATTCATTTTGAGATATGGAGTTTGCCAAAAACTATAGGACTTACAAAGTACAAGGTCTTTTCGTCATTGCAACCCATAGGAAAGCAATCTCAAATCCCTGTTTTTCGTGCCTCATGGGTAAGTCCTGAACTATAAAATTGCAAAGCTTTTATAGTAGTAGGAAGAAGGTATTGATAACTGAAATGATATCAAATCCGGGGGAATTGGACTTGAAGAAGGAGACAGGAGACAGGAGACAGGAGACAGGAGGAAAATTACATGGGGATAGTCAACGAAGGGCCGCTCCGCGTCTACGCTCCCCCAAGTAATGCGTGAACACGACCGTTGACGGTGGGGTATTAAACCCACAAAGAAAATGATAAAAAAATTCTCCAATTTTCATAACTACGCTCATCAAAGTGATTCTCTCTTCTCCTGACTCCTGACTCCTGACTTCTGACTCCTAATGATATTACTCAAACAATCTCAAGAAAATCATCAATGCCGATCGCGCTGTCCTGTACATCCTGCAATGTAATAGAAAGTCGTTCAGTACTAATGCGAGTGTCATTTCCTATCTGAGAAATTGTCAACTGCTCGAAACTCAAACCATCCTCTAAACCAATGACATCTATTCCATCTTCAAAATCAGTGATAATATTGTCACCATCACCAAACCCGAACTCAAACATATCCCCACCGAGTCCACCAGTGAGAATATCATCACCGGTCTGACCACCAATAATATCATCTCCTAGACCACCATCAAGTAGATCGTCACCTTTGCCTCCATGAAGCAAGTCGTTACCATCTAAACTTTGGATGATATCATCACCCCTATTTCCGTACATGAGATTATTTGCAGTTGTCCCGATTAAATCATCATCCTCATCTGTACCGATAGTGACATTAGGAGCGATCGCTAACTGAGTTTCTTGCCAGACACTTTCCGCTACCTGTTGCCCCAACGCTCTACCATTTAGATCGCCATCTTCAAAGTGAATACCACCATAAAGACGAGAAATACCAGCTTCATCAGCAGCTTCACTAAAAGTATCCCACTCCAAAGTTAAAGGTTCTTCCGGTGTAACACCAGGTTCAAAACGAGACTCACCAGCTTGAAAAGTTATCGAAGCACCAAAATCATCACTACCAGTAAACAGTTGGAGTATTTCTGCAGCGGCAGCACTGAAGGTACTATGACCAGATACATATTCAGCAAAAGGAGGTGAAGGGTCACTACCAGGAGTTTGATAGGTGAGAAAATCAGTAGCCAAAATAGTTTGAGTGCCTTCTCCAGGACCTGCCCAAGCATCGATAGCAAAACCACCAAGCTCTGCATTAAACTCCCCAATTAACCCTAGTTCTCCTAGTTCCCTTACTGTTCGTACCGGACGAGCATAGTCATAAAAAGTTTTAGATTCCCAAGTGGCAATTCCGGCATCAAATACTGCGTTGCCCAAATTAAAGAAGAGTTTGACATCCTCATCTAATGTATTGTCATCTCTAGCTGAGACAAATTGCCCGAAAGTCATCCAAGTTCCAGGGGGGAAGGATGTACCACCGCCATCTTCCCAAAATTCTGCAACTAACTTTTGTTCGTCTGTGAGGTTAGCACTAATTGCGATAACTTCTTCTGTTTGTTCAATGAATGCAGGATTAATAATAGTGCCAATAATATCTGGAGTGATTTCGATAACTGAACCGTCTGCTAGAGTAATTGTGCGTGCTTCCAAGTCTACTTCACCATCTACTAGCAAGAATGGTTCTGGTGCTGTTGGTCGAAATATATCACCTGAAGCGAGACTAAAAGGTATGACATCACCCCACTGAGGAGTGAGAAATGTTTGCACTCGCTCTTCCTCACCGGGTTCAGCATCAATGGGAATTGTTTCGGGAGTCCATAGTTCGATGTCAACGGGGTCTCCAATGGGATTACTAGGTTCATAGTCACTGATGTCGGAGTAGGGAGTACCGTCACCATTGGGGTCATTTCCTAGTTGGTTGGAGCCATCGTTTCGACGGAATGTTAATAGTGCTTCGGCGGCAACGTTACCAATGCCAGCAGGAGTAGTAGTATCGGTGGTTGTGTTGTTAGGATCGTAGGCAAGTTCAGCCATCAATTCGTTGAAAATTTCTGTCTCAGTGGGGAATAATTCTGAGAGTACTCGATAAGCAGCAAAACTCATGGCTTCAGTTTTGTTGGCATCGGTGTTTTCTGATAGGGGACGTTGTAGGTCATCTTCTAATTGAGTTCCTATTGCTAATGGGTCGTAAGCGCTCCAAGCATCGTAGATAGCTGTGTGTACGATCGCATAAGCACGGGAAGCAATGGTTGGGCCTGGGGAAGTATTGATAACTGCTTGTTGTACTGCTCGGTCCCATAAAACGGAAATACTTGGTGAAGAGTCATCGACTGTTACGAGTTGAGTTTCCGGATCGAGGGTGAGATTGATGTTATTATTAGTATCTTCAGAATCGGAATTTTGCTGTTCTTCTAATAATGAGTTCATCTTTTTTTCTGTATTTCTGATTATTGTGAGAGGGAAATTAGGGAAGCAATTATTTTGCTTGATGATGAATTTCTAGTGGTCAAGCTGTGAAATAATCAGCTATCAGACAAGGGATATTTTTGGGACAATGGCAAGTTAATGATTTTTTCTTAACTTATTCTAATCTAAAAGCTATTATCTTGGATTAAAATTATCTTTCTTCCCTTTACAAATAATCTTAATTCAGCTAAATTTCAAATGGGGAATAAATGACAGTAAATTTCAGGTTACATCTTCACTAACTAGAAAAATGAATTAATCCTCATCAATGTGAAAATATTTTCACATTCAGCAGATAGTAAGGAATGTACCTGAAAATATGATTCACATTTTATCCAGTAGTCAAGGTTTCTCTTAGAGTAAGCATTCAGTGGTCAGCTATCAGCTTTATAGAATTAAAAGAATGTATTTCCAGTGGGGGCAGGCATCCTGCCTGTCCCTGTCTGCGGTGAAAATATCAGGAACGGGAAAATATCAGGAACGGGCAAGATGCCCATTCCACAAAACTATTAAAATCATCCCGCATTTATGCAACGCCGAAAAATATATTGGCTGTAATTTTAATCTTATTAATGTTAATCTTGACTTTCTAATCTTTGTTAAGTTATCTTGATTTAAACAACCTTAGTAAAACTTAATTTATCCAAATTAAAAGGCATAGTTATAATTAAAGCTCGTAAAACAAAAAATTTTTTTTCGTTAATTCTCTGGATATAATATAAGAAAGCTTTTATTACTAACTAAAAGCAATAGCTGATAGCTGATAGCTGACGGCTGAATGCTTACATTAATTTTAGTCAAATTTAAAAATAAAATTGATGAATCAACAAATTTTTGAACACATTTACTCTAGCTTGGCAGATGATGAAGTAAAAACATTAAGTTTATTTTTAGCAGGTAATAAATATGAACAAATTGCTCAGTCAATGAAATGGGATACATCAAATGTAGGGAAAAAATTAAAAGCGATCGCTACTAAATTTAATCTACCCAAGAATCATAGTTCATTTCGGGAATTTTTATTTGAAACATTCAGCAAATATCAATCAAACTTAGTCCATCCTCAATTAAGAGCTGACTATGGTTTTAAGACTAGCAAAATTATTATTCCTGGTAGACCAGAAAAACCAGACTCTCCTTTTTATATAGAACGTTATCGAATTAAACGTTGTTCTATTGAGTCTGAATGCTATGAAAAAATAGAAGATCCTGGTTCATTAGTGAGAATAAAAGCGCCAAAACAAATGGGTAAAACTTCTCTGTTGCGAAGGATACAAGCAAAAGCCAATAATAATAAATATATTCCGATTTATCTCAGATTTGATAGCTTAATTGAACCAGAAAATATCAGCAATATTAATAATTTTCTGAAAGCATTCAACAAGAATATCAAAAGTCGGTTTACTGATAGTCAAAGCTGGAAATTTTGGGATAATCACAATGCTAAAATATCTTGCACTCAAGAATTTGAAGCACTACTCTATCATTTAGAGCAAGAAGTAGTATTACTCTTAGATGAAGTGGATGAAATTTTTAATTATCCAGAAATATCTAAAGATTTTTTTGCCATGTTAAGAAGTTGGTATGAAGAAAGCAATAACTTAGAAATTTGGGAAAATCTACGAATGATAATTGCTTATTCCACAGAATATCATGGCAAATTAAATATTTATCAATCTCCTTTTAATGTTGGTTTACCTATAGAGTTAAAAGAATTTACATTAGAGCAGGTAACTCAGTTAGCATACTTACATCAACTTGAGTCAGAAATAGTTGCTCCTTTAATGTCAATGGTGGGAGGACATCCTTATTTAATCAGATTAGGATTGTACAAAATGTCTCAGGATGAATTAACTATTACAGAACTATTAAAATATGCTCCTACTGAAAGCGGAATTTATCAAGAACATTTAAGTAGACATTTAGAAACAATATTAGAAAAGACAAATATTAAAGCAGTTTTTCATAAAATATTACAAAGTAATTCTCCAGTACGTTTACCTAATAAAAATCGAGAATTACATCAATTAGAAGCTATGGGATTAATTACAATTAAAGGCGATGATGCTGAACCTCGTTGTCAGTTATATCGACAATATTTTCAGGAACGGTTGGGGTGAAAGAAGGAGACAGGAGATAGGAGACAGGAGACAGGAGATGGAAGAAGGAGTCAGGAGACAGGAGTTGGAAGAAGGAGTCAGGAGACAGGAGTCAGGAGACAGGAGGTGGAAGAAGGAGTTAGAAGTCAGGAGTTGGCTTTTTGGAAGTTAGGAGTTAGAATGATGCTTTTTGGAGCGTAGTTTGAAGATGGAATCAGGAGTCAGAATGAAAAGAGAACCTGCTAAAAACTTTCGAGATTTAATAGTTTGGCAAAAAGCACATCAACTTGTTTTAGATGTCTATGGTTTTAGCAGCAATTTCCCAAAAACAGAAACCTATGGATTAACAAGTCAGTTAAGGCGAGCATCCGTATCAGTACCAGCTAATATAGTAGAAGGCTTTAGAAAAAAGGGTCTAGCAGATAAAATCCGATTTTTGAATATTGCACAAGGTTCATTAGAAGAAAGTCGGTATTACCTAATTCTGGCAAATGACCTTGGATACGGAGATACTTCAAAACTTCTACTGGATCTAGAAGAAGTAAGTAAACTATTAGATTCATATATAAACGCAATTGAACAACGCAAATAATCTCCTAATTCCTACTCTTTCTTCCTCCTGTCTCCTACGGAAACTAAATAGAGTGAGGGCGAATGGCATTCGCCCCTACATATGGCGCTTTCAAGGTGAATTTGCGTAAGTCCTGTCTCCTTCTTACTCCCTCTTCCTCCCTCCTGTCTCCTGACTCCTGTCTCCTGTCTCCTAAAAAAACTCCTGTCTCCTGACTCCTGTCTCCTGACTCCTAAAAAAACTCCTGTCTCCTGTCTCCTGTCTCCTTCTTAAAATATTATGGTTAGTTATAAATTAAGTGGTGGGGGTTTATCCGCTAATGACCCTACTTATGTAATGAGAAAACAAGATGCAGAATTATATGAAAAACTGCAAAGTGGAGAATATTGTTATGTGTTTAATGCTCGTCAAATGGGTAAATCTAGTTTGCGGGTAAAAGTGATGAAAAAATTACGGTCTCAAGGTTGTAAATGTGCGGCAATAGATATGAGTAGATTAGGTGATTTTTCTATTCAAAAACAATCTTGGTATGACGGTTTTTTAGAAGAACTATTTCGGGGATTTGGTTTGGCTTATAGTATTGATTATCAAAGCTGGATTGAAAGTTATCAAAGTTTTACAAATATCCAGCGTTTGGCTAGGTTTATTGAAGAAATTTTATTTGTGAATTTTTCCACTGAAAAAATCTATATTTTTCTGGATGAAATTGATTTACTGGTAAATTTACCCTTTAAAAATGAATTTTTAGCTTTTATTCGCTCTTGTTATAATCGCAGAGCTGAGGATGGAAATTCTGATTATCATCGGCTGATTTTTTGTTTTTTTGGAGTAGCAACTCCAGAGGATTTAATTAGAGATGGGAGACATACTCCTTTTAATATTGGTCATCCCATTGAATTAACAGCATTAAATTTTCAAGAAGGAAAAAATTTAACTCAGGGATTAATAGGAATAGTAGAAGAGCCGGAAATTGTTTTACGGCGAGTTTTTGATTGGACTGGAGGTCAACCATTTTTAACTCAGAAACTTTGTCAAATTATTGTCGATCATACAGATAGCACTGAGCCGGATATTGATAAGTTAGTAGAAGAACATATTTTGACATATTGGCAGGAAAAGGATTATCCTACTCATTTAACATATATTCGGCATCATTTACTTAGTCAAAATCAACTCACGCCTGAATTACTGAAACTATATAGAAAAATTCTGCTGCGGGGAGGAATTAAAACTGATGAAAGTCGAATACAAATGGTACTACGTTTGTCAGGAATAGTAGTAAAAAAACAAGATAGATTAGTTGTTTTTAACAAAATTTATCGGACAATTTTTAATCTAAATTGGATTGAGGAACAGTTGGCAATTTTAGCAAAAGATCGGGATAAACAGACTCCTAAAAAAATGTGGATGCGTTTTGTTTATCCTAGTTTAATTTGGGGAGGAGTTATTAGTTTACTTGCTTTGGGATGGCGGCAACAAAAACTTGAATTACATGATTCCGATCGCTTGATGCAGAGTCAAATTCCCCTCACCGATCGCAAACCACCACCACCTAGGTTTGATGAACGAGGCGGTCGCAAACCACCACCACCCAGATTTGATCAACGAGGCGATCGGCGACCACTACCACCCAGGTTTGATGGACGAGGCGATCGACGACCATCACCCAGATTTGATCAACGAGGCGATCGACGACACCCGCCACATCATAAACCTGATGATGCTCTGAGCTTATTGCCACTGTCACAACCTGACAAACAACCTCCGCCACCCAGGTTTCGTAGACGAGGCGATCGCCGACGCTCATCACATCATAGATTTGCCGAGGGGAAAAATCTCAAAAAATTGGCACAATTCTACTCTCAAGAAGAGTACAAAGATGCAGAACCACTATTGCATAGTGCTTTAGCTATCAATGAGAAAGCTCTGGGTACAGACCATCCCGACATCGAAGATAGTCTCAACAACTTGGCAGCACTCTACTATTCCCAAGGAAAATATACAAAAGCGGAACCTATTTTGCAGCGTGTTTTAACTATCAATGAGAAAGCTTTGGGTACAGACCACCCTCATATTGTACACAGTCTGTACAATTTGGCACAAATCTACTCTGAGCAAGGAAGGTACGCAGAAGCCGAACTATTGTTGGAACGTGCTTTGACTATCAATGAAAAAACCTTTGGTGTAAAGCATCGTAATGTTGCACACAGTCTGAAGAATTTAGCAGATCTCTATTATGAGCAAGGAAATTATAGAGAAGCTGAACTTTTTCAACAACGTGCTTTGGATATTAGGGAGCATTGACTTACAGCAGTTTTCTAGTGGATGAGGTACATCTTGGTAGTAGGGAGTAGGAAGTAGGGAGTAGGGGGAAATTTGATAGATTCTCAAGATAATTTATGAAGATCATTAATATTTACGTCTAATTAATGAAACCTGATATAAAAGTGAATAACGCAATGTGCGCCATTTGATATCAAATCCGTTTAATTAGGTATCAGGACTTACGCAAATTAACCTTTAAAACGCCATCCATATATAGGGAGGGGCAAATGGCATTTGCGCTCCGCAAAGCTCCGAATGGCGCCATCACTCGATTTAGTGTCCGTGCGTAAGTCCTGGGTAAAAAAAAATGTTCCATCTGAGCGCCATTGGCAAATCTGTCTTTATCTTCCCATCTCCTCATATCAAATTTGGTTAAACAGTTATAGATTGGTTAACTCAGGAGGAGTCACACCATGTCCGGATAATTATAGTCATTCTGAATAAGACTGGAACACTTTTTTAGCTGAAACTCTTTCAAGGTAAGAAACCCTGGTCTCAATCTTAACTGGAATGACTATAGTGATGAAAACACTTTTTTCCCTATCTCCTGTATCCTATCTCCTATCTCCTTTATCCTATCTCTTGCCTAATTATTTAACTATTCAACCGGACATGATATCAGTCCTCAGTCCTCAGGAGGAAAAAGAATCACAAAGGTTTAGTAGTTATGAGGATTGGAGAATTTTTTTATGTCCAATTCCCTCGGATTTGATATCATCTCCCCATCTCCCCATCTCCCCACACTCCCTACACCTGCCACACTGCACACATAGTAAGCTACTGCACGCCATCAATAGGGGCAAAACCTTGCCGTTGCACATTCTCAGTTATCGTGCGTGGTTCCAAAAATTGCAATAGATAATCAGGTCCTCCAGCTTTCGACCCAACACCAGACAACTTAAAACCACCAAATGGCTGCCGGGAAACGATCGCTCCTGTAATTCCACGATTAATATACAAATTCCCCACTTCAAATTCTGCTTTTGCCTGTTCGATATGAGAAGGAGTACGAGAATACAACCCACCAGTCAAAGCAAAATTCGTACCATTAGCAATTTCTAATGCTTCTGAAAAACTCTGTGCTTTCATCACTGCCAACACCGGACCAAATATTTCCTCTTGGGCAATAGTTGCTGTGGGTGACACATCCTTAAATACCACCGGACCAACAAAATAACCATCATCTGGCGCTGCCATCTCCAGGGCAACTACAGCTTCCTGCTTGCCTTGCTCAATATATTCCTTAATCCGCTTTTGCGCCTTAGCATCAATTACCGGGCCCACTTGTGTACTTGGTTTCTCCGCATCTCCGATATTAAGCGATCGCGTAGCCTCCACCAAACGATTCATAAAAGCATCATAAATTGGTGCCAAAACCACAACCCGCGAACAAGCAGAACATTTTTGTCCGCTATAACCAAAAGCAGAATACACCACACCAGCAACTGCTTGGTCTAAGTCTGCACTCTCATCAACAATAATCGCATTCTTACCACCCATCTCAGCAATAACCCGCTTCAGGTGTTTTTGTCCTGGTCGCAAAATTGCCGCCTCTGCATAAATTTGACAACCGACTTCCTGAGAACCAGTAAAAGTAATACTATTAACATCTGGATGTTTCACCATAAAGTCACCCACTGTCGAACCTTTTCCTGGTACAAATTGAAATACTCCCTTGGGAAAACCAGCTTCTACTAATATTTCAGCAATCTTGGAAGCAATAACTGATGAAACTTCTGCTGGTTTCAACAAAGTACAGTTTCCAGTCACCAAAGATGAAACAGTCATTCCTGTAGGAATAGCTAGAGGAAAATTCCAAGGCGAAATTACCAAAGAAATACCACGAGGTTGATAATAATAACGGTCAGTTTCTCCAGCGACATCATATTTATAACCTTGGTCTAACCTTTCCATTTCATCAGCATAGTAGCGACAAAAATCAATTGCCTCAGAAACTTCCGCATTACATTGGTTGAGGGGTTTCCCAACTTCTAATACCATCCATGCTGAAAGTTCGTGACGGCGTTTTTCCATTAGGTCGGCCGCTTTTCGTAATATCCCCGCTCGCTCTGTAACAGGTGTTTTCCGCCAACTAGGAAATGCTGCTTTAGCTGCTTGAATTGCTTGCTCTGCTTGTTCTACAGATATTAAACCAATTTTCCCGACTACCTCTTTCAGGTTTGATGGGTTAACAGAATCTACTATTTGCTCGGTCTTTATGTATTCGCCGTCGATCAACGGGAGATATGTTTTGCCTAACTGTAGTCGTACTTGAGCAATAGCATTATAAGCTTGTTCTCGTTGAGCAGCATCAGCATAGTCGCTATCGGCAGCATTAGGAAAAACAGGTTTAACAATATCGTGAATTGTTGTTTTGCTGTTAATAGTGGGAGGCGCTAACAATTCTTCAACAGGAACATTTTCTGAACTTTGTCTAAGGAATGAACTGTTAGCTGTATTTTCCAGGAGACGACGAATTAAATATGCCATTCCTGGCAGTAGATCGCCATAGGGACAGTAAACTCTGATGCGATAATCTTTGTCCACTAATGCTTGAGCTATTTGGTCGCCCATACCGTAGAGAACTTGCATCTCGAAGCAACGTCTAGGTACTTTTAGAGCTTCAGCGATGGCGATCGCTCTTGCCTGAGAACGAACGTTATGACTACCAATAGCTGAATAGATATATTGATGATTTTCTAACATCATCTGAGTCAGCTTTTCAAAATTGGCATCGGTTTCTGGTTTATCGTTGAAAACAGGTTGTGGCCAGTCGTGTTGTAAAGCTGTGATGCTTTCTTGGTCCCAATATGCACCTTTAACCAGTCGAACGGTAACAGGATAACCCCGGAGTTTTGCCCAGTCAATGATTCCTTGCAAGTCTTTTTCGCTATCCCGTAGATATGCTTGGATAGTAACGCCGATGTCAGTGCGCTTGCGGAATTCTTCCTCCATCAACAGTTCTTTGAGAATAGCTATAGTTAGGTCTTTGTAGCTATATTGTTCCATGTCAAAGTGAACTGCTACACCTAGTTCTTTTGCACGTCGGAGTAGGGTACGGACGCGTCCGCTCACCCGTTCCTGACTGCCTTTAGCATCTAGGGGGTCAAACTGGGAATAAAATGCTGTAAGTTTTACTGATACCTGTACTCGTGGTAGTTGTTCGCCTTCTACTTCGTCTATCTGGGGTACTGACGACCAGTTTTTAGCTGCTTGAGAGAGCTGAGTCATCAGTTCTAGATAACGGTCTAAATATGATTTTGCTTCAGTTTCAGTAATTACTGCTTCTCCTAGTAAGTCTACGGTGAAGCACATTTTTTCTTTCCGTAGTTTTTCTAGGGTTTTGATTATTTGTTTGATGTTTTCCCCGGCAATGTATTTATGGGCGAGAGTTTCGACTGCGGGCGCAACAGTGGTAGCTGCCAGTTGACCGGGAACTGAGTCTGGGTTGGCAAAGTTGAGGAGTTTTTTGAGAGCTTCTGGTAGTTCGACTTCTTGAGTAGTCAGATATTCTTGGAGGTGAGCAGCTATTTCTGGTTTACTGTGTAATGCTGGCAAACAGTCAATAAAGCGAAATAGTTGTACTCGCAAACCAGGGTTCGCCATTGCCCAGTCTAGGAGTTTATCATCCCACCGCATTTGATTTTGCAGTTTGCCTAGCCAGGAACTGTTTTTTTCTTGAGTTGCTGCTAGGAGTTGTTTTGCTATTTCTTGGGTTTGAGTTTCGTAGTTGCTATTAGGTATTTGTGCGACCATTTTTTTGACAATGTGTGGTTGAATCAATTGAGTAAGTGTATCGGATTATAGCCATTTTCACAAAGTTAGACTACAAAATTTCTGCCTTCTGCCTCCTGCCTTCTGACTTTCAGCCAAAAATATCTGTATTCTATGTTAATGAAAACTGCTATAATTTCGGTATTTATCACTAAAATTTCTTTGAAGTTAGTGTTTTTATGAGCCTGTTTCCGTTACTTTATACTTATCTAAATATTATCATTTAATCTGACAATATATTTGGCGTTGCATAGTGACGAATGATTTTAGATTTTTGATGAACAGGATTTTGGATTAATCAATTGCTAGAATGATTGATATTAGGTTCTTTTTAGTCAAAGTCTAAACTAATTTTTGGCAATATCATTCCATAATGTGCAACCCTATATATTTTGTAGAGAAGGTTTCTTGAAAAATAATTATTTATGTTAAATTTTACCAGTTTTATTGTTCTTAATTGACCAGTTAATAACACTTGATGATTAGTCACATCAAATCTGGATTTTTCATTGAGAATGAGCCTCTCCTCAAAGCAGAAATAATATCAAATCCGGTTGAATACTTATTATTATAGTTGGGAGAGATAAGGAGGTGGGGAGATGGTCCGATTTAATATTGAAGTATGGATAGAATTATAAACATATACTGTATAACCGGATTCTATATAACTTAAGAATAACAAAGCCAAACCGAAGTTAGTTTGGCGAATCAATCTTGAATAAGTAATCAGTAAAGGCCAAGAACCATTCGCTACTGAATTCAATCCGTTTGCCCAACGTCTACGTTAGGATCAGTCTATTCAAAGGCGGCACCCAGATTCGAACTGGGGGATGAGGATTTTGCAGACCCTTGCCTTACCACTTGGCCATGCCGCCATTATTACCTTTAATTATTATAATACACCATCCACAAATATATGGCAAGTTCAAGGATAAATGTGATCTACATCACTTAAATTGATGTTTTGAATTGCACTGTGGACAAATATTTGAAGCTATTTTAATAATTTAAGGCTCTGATAGCAGTATCAGGAAAGGTTAGGACAGATAAAAGGTTAAAACTTAAAACTTAGGCAACCTAAGATTTTTCCTCCTTGCTTCTTCCTTACTGCTGTATCACTTATCACAAAATTTCCTCAGTAACAATGATTTTCCAACCTTCTGTGCTTGTTGCTCAAATCACCGATACCCATCTATTTGCAGACTCTATTCAGGGAAAAATGTATGGAGTTCCCACGGAAAGATCTTTTGTGAAAGTCTTGGAGAAACTCAAACAGTTGCAACCTCAACCAGATGTACTACTACTTACTGGAGACCTTTCCCAAGATGAAACTTCTCAATCATATCAACGTTTAGCATCTTTACTGAGTCCTCTGAACATTCCTACTTACTGGATAGCAGGAAACCACGATAATTTACCCACAATGGAACGGGTATTAAGTTCTGCTCCTATTTCTGCGAAAAAATCTTTTGAAATGGGTGGATGGAACTTTTTTTTACTAAATACCAATGTGCCTGGATGTGTTTATGGTGAAATTTCTCCAGAAAGTTTAGAGTGGTTAGAATATAACATTAAAATGACTGGAAATAAACCAGTTTTAATTGCTTTGCATCATCCTCCTGTAAAAATTAATTCCGAATGGATGGATAAAATTCTTCTGCATAACCCAGAAAATTTCTTAAGTATAATTAATCGTTATCCACAAGTAAAAATTGTTTTGTCTGGTCATATTCATCAAGAATTTGCCAAGGAAATAAATGGTATTCATTATTTATCAACTCCTTCTACTTGTATTCAATTTGAACCAGGAAATTATAAATTTTTTCTAGATAAACAACCACCTGGATTACGATTACTTACCTTATATCCTGATGGAAATTATACTACCAAAATTGAAAGGATTAACTATATTTATGAATGTGATATGGCAGCTAGTGGATATTAGATATCTCCAGAAAAGAGGGAATAGGGAACCCACCCCTCGCCCCTCCCCCTCCCAGGAGGGGAAATAATTGATAATCTCTGTATGATAATTGATTTTATTTTTTATTTTTGGAGATGTCTATTAGTAATTGAAGAAGGAAGAAGGGGTTTTAGTTATCTAAGGAGAGAAGAAGGGATCTAAGTTGGGAAAAGTGGATGGGGAGATGGGAAGATTGAAGTAATTATAGAATTATGAACATATACTGTATAACTGGATTCTATATTAAATAATTAATCTACAACCTAAAACCTTCTTCAAATGACTCAAAAAAAATTCTTTCTTGGGTGCGCTGTTTGGGCATTTAAACCTTGGGTGGGAGAGTTTTATCCTCCCAAAAGTTCTCCTTCTGAGTTTCTCTATCTCTACAGTCGCCGTTTCACTACCGTTGAAGGTAACACTACATTTTATGCTACCCCTAAACCAGAGACTGTGACGAAGTGGGCAATACAAACGCCTCCTGGATTTCAATTTTGCCTAAAACTACCACGCAACATAACTCATAATGGATTATTAAAACCTTTTATCCCGGATGCTTTAGACTTCCTCAAACAGATGCAACCTTTAGGCGATCGCCTGGGTGTATTTTTTGCTCAGTTACCACCGAGTTACGGCCCCTCTTCATTTGATGACCTCGCAGAATTTTTGGAAGCTTGGCCACGAGACCGGATGTCTTTAGCTTTGGAAGTTCGCCATCCTGAGTGGTTTGAAGACTCTCAAGCTCAACAGTTAAATAGTCTTCTCAAACAACTGAGTGTGGGGAAAGTTTTGCTAGACTCGCGTCCTGTCTACACTGGTAAGGATAACCCCCAGTTGCGGTCTAAAAACCGTAAACCCAATTTACCTTTACAGTTGACGTTGACTGCTCCATTTACCATAGTGAGGTTTATTTCTCATCCTCAGTTGTCAGTAAATCAAATTTTTTTCACAGAATGGGTAACTCAAATTAAGCAATGGTTGTGCCAAGATATCACAATTTACTTTTTTATTCATTGCCCTGAAGAAGAGCGATCGCCTAGTACAGCACGTCATTTTCAACAGTTATTAGAAATAGCAAAAATTCCTATTCCATCCCTGCCTTGGAATTTACTTAATCAGTCGCCTACTCAGTTAAGTTTATGGTGATTTTTTCTGAGAGTTGCTGATGTTATATAGCAGAAGGAAGAAGGAAGAAGGAAAAGTCTTGCTTTGTCTGAGTTTTAAGCTTTTTATCTGTCTGCGTCCTTTGCTTCGACTGCTATATCAAGTCCGGTAATATCAGTATTGTAAGGTAAGGTTAAGGAAGAAGGCTTTTAGGATTGAAAAAAATTCAATTTTATCATTTTCTTTGTGGGTTTAATACCCCACCGTCAACGGTCGTGTTCACGCATTACTTGGGGGAGCGTAGACGCGGAGCGGCCCTTCGTTGACTATCCCCATGTAATTTTCCTCCTGTCTCCTGTCTCCTGTCTCCTGTCTCCTTCTTCAAGTAGATATTCACCCTTGCTCTTCCTTACTTTTTTCCTCCTGACTCCTGACTCCTGACTCCTGACTCCTGACTCCTTATACGAATAGAAAACCCATTATAAGGAGACTTATTCGGCAATTTAACTTCAAAATTCACTCTGTCTATAATATCTGCTGAACGTACTTCTAAAGTCCATTTACCGGGAGATAATTTCCAAAATAAAGAATTATCAAAATTAACAGCTAATTTCTCTCCATTCAACCACCATTCCACAGAATTTTCCCGTGAGTTCGCCAACTTAAATTCTAATTTTTTCTCTCCTCCAACATCATCCATTAAAAAATAATCATCTTCTTGAGGAAACAAAATTTTTAACTCATCAGAAACCAAACTAGATTTACTCTGTTTTGCCAACCATTCATTATATTCATCAGGCAAATTTTCCACCGAATAAAGAGCAGATAAATGCTCATATTCTCTCAACTTTTCTGGATAAAAATACTCTGTTATTACCGACGGACAATCAGATTTCGGACGCAACCCAGAAATTGTACAAACCGGGCGTTGAACCATATTTTTTGGCGGTGGAAAAGCTGTCGCTTCCTTCTTTTCGTGCAAATGTAACATAATCCTATTCCATAAAGGTGCAGCACCCATAACTCCTGATATTTGCACCATAGATTCCCCACTAAAATTACCCACCCAAACCGCCACAGTATAATCATTAGTAAAACCTACTGTCCAAGTATCACGAAAATCTGAGGAAGTACCAGTTTTTACTGCTGCTGGAAATGGCAAATTTAAAGCCGAATTCACTCCAAATTCTGCTGCTCTTGCATGAGTATCGCTTAACATATTTGCGATTAACATCCATTTTGATTCTGCTTGAGGTAGTAGGGAGATGTCTTGATTTTTTTTATGTTGAAAAAGTGGGTAAGTTTTACTAGGAATAGTTGTAACGACAGGAATAACTTCTCCTTGTCTTGCCATAATTGAATAAGCTTTTGCCAACTCCCATAAACTGACTTCCCCACTGCCTAAACTTAAGCCTAAACCATAATGTTCTGGTGAGGCTTGTAAATGTGTAAAACCTAATTGATGTAGACGGTTTAAAAATTGCTTTACTCCTACTTTTTCTAATACTCTTACTGCCGGAATATTCAGAGAATTTGCTAAAGCAACCCTGACAATAACAGGTCCTAAAAATCTATCTTGATTATAATTAGTAGGGCTATAAAGTTTGGCTCCAGGAATTGCATAATATGTCGGTACGTCTGGCAAAATAGTATTCGGATTAATTACTTGATTTTCTAATGCTAATTGATACAAAAAAGGCTTTAAAGTTGAACCTGGTTGACGTAGTGCTTGTACTCCATCATTACTACCCATTTTTTGAGTATTAAAATAATCAGGAGAACCTACATAAGCTAATACTTCTCCAGTCTGATTATTAATTACAATAGCAGCAGCATGATGCACATTATAAGGGGTAAGATTTTGAATTACTTGTTGGACTTGGGTAGTAACAAATTGTTGTAAAGGTCGGTCAATAGTAGTACGAATAACTGTAGGAGTTGTTGTTGTAGATAAGTTTTGATTTATGGCAGTAGATTGATTTTGAGATAACCAAAATAGAAAGTGTGGCGCAGCAATAATACCTTGATTTTTTGGTTGTAGAGTTATTTTTTCTGCAAGTACTTTTTCAGCTTCAGCACTGGTAATATAATTGTCTTCAACCATGCGCTTAAGAATGTAAATTTGGCGTTGTTTGAGGAGACTCCAATTATAGTAAGGGTTCAGGTCAGTGGGGTCATTTGGTAAGGCCGCGAGAATAGTAGCTTGGGCAAGGTTGAGGTCCGTAGCTGAGATGCCAAAATAAGCGCGGGATGCTGCTTCTACGCCATAGATGTTTCCTCCCATGGGTAAGCGGTTGATGTATGCTTGCAGGATTTGATTTTTGTTCATACCTGCTGTGATGCGCCAAGATAGCCAAATTTCACGAACTTTGTTGCCCAGGGTGCGGGGTGTGGGGTCTAACATTCGAGCAAGTTGCATGGTGATAGTGGAAGCTCCACTAACTATTTGTTTAGCTTGGATAGCTTCGAGGAGCGATCGCCCTATTGCTTTTATGTCTAGAGCGCCGTGTTGATAATACCTTTTGTCTTCCGCTGCGATGATGGCGTTGATAAATAGGGGTGAAATTTGTTCTAGGGAGACGACTACAGTATTTTCTTGGTCGCGGGTGAGGATGGTGCCGAGTGGCAAACCGTTGCGATCGATAAATTCTAGGGTTTGTTGGTTTTGAGTAATGTCTTGAGGGCGAATGGGGGCAAACAGAGGGAGCGCTCTGACACTCAAGCACAATAGTACAAAACCGAGAATAAATTTAGACCTTGGTTTGGTTTGGTGCCATTTTTGTTTAATATTTTTTGATATGTGTTTGGTGATTTTTATCATAACAAGTTTTATTGCTGTGGGCGTTTAACTCGAATCAATTGACCTGTTAATGTTTCTTGAGCAGAAATTGCATCATTAATTCTGTTAGCCATTCTTTCTCTGTCAAAATCATCTTTGCAAGCAATAATACCTCCATGATTTGATAAGGTACGATGCAGTCGAAAAAAATCAACTCTATTTAAAGTTAAAACTGCACGTTCATTTTGAGTAGCAAAAGCTAGTACCTCTAGATCGGGAATCTTTTGATTAGCTAATCCTGCTTCTTGTACTGTGAGAACATCGTGACCAAAAGTTCTTAGCAATTCTACAACTCGTCTAGGAAACTGTTCATCAGCATAGAGACGTACCATAGGTTATACCGTTTCTCAAAAGTAATGCTACGGTTGGAAGATGGTAAAAATAACTGGAAAAACCCCAGAGGTTAACTATCTCTAAAATTAGATCAATAAATAGTATTTAGAAATAGAAAATCCAAGTATAGCAAAGTTTTTGAGAATTGGTATTAAATCTCCTCATTTTCTCGAATAGCTAACTCAATATCCTGAGAATATATCTCAGCATAAGTCCAAGCATTAACTAGATCCGCTGCTTGGAGACTGGGATAGTCTTGCAGCAATTCCGACTCACTCACACCCAAACGACGAGCATTAACTAATACCCAAACAGGAATGCGAGTACCAGCAATACAGGCGCTACCACCACAAACACCGGAGGTCTTTTCAATGCCAGACCAATTACTAGCTAAACTTTGAGTTAAAAGTTGGATAGCTTGAAATTTTTCTGTTGGAGTTAGTGCCAAAAGTTGGGGTTCTAAATCTTTTAATTTCATAGTTGACTCTTGAGTATCTATTATAATTAGCAAGTTTTTTATCAAAGTTTTGATGTGGTAGAATCAGAAAAAAAATCTACGGAGTTTCTCCAAAAGTTACATCTTCATACAAATTATCAATGCTAGTCCGAAAGTTAATACTTGCCAGGTGAATTTCACTGCCTTGAGTGTAAGTGCGCAATACCCAAAGACCTTCAGCGTTGCGACAGAAACATTCTAAACGCTGGCGTTTTTGGTTAATTAAAACGTATTCTTGCAAGGTTGGTAATTGCTGATAGTTGGCAAATTTATCACCGCGATCGAATGCTTCTGTGCTTTCCGATAAAACTTCCACTATTAAACAAGGATATTTTTTATGATTTGGCAAAGCTTTATCTCTGGTGTCGCAAGTTACCATCACATCAGGATAATAGAATGTATTGGTAGTTTCTATATGAGCTTTCATGTCTGACATATAGACACGACAACCACTACCTCGGAGATAATTTCTTAACAGTGCAAATAAGTTTCCAGCAATGGTGACATGGGCATCACTAGCACCTGCCATTGCATATACTTGTCCATCAATATATTCGTGTTTGACAGGATTGAGTTCTTCTTCTGTGAGATATTCTTCAGGAGGAATATAATTTGTGTTTTGGTTAGCAATCATGGTTTGAGAGATAGAAGTATTATATAGATGTCTGAACTTTGGGATGCTTTGGAAGAATGATTTTACTCGATAGTCATATTTTTAATATGATTTCTCAACCATTCATAGACTAAAATTTGTACGTCAATTTTTCTCTGTTCAGCAATTTTAGTGATAAATTGTTCGACATCTGGTTCGAGATAAATGGAGTAATGAAACTTAGCATCGGGATGGTAAAACTTGCCTTGTTCTGCTTGGGAAAAATCGTATTCTGATTTCATAATTGCCTCTTTTGATAAACTTGAGTTTCAGTTAAAGTAGCTTTACGAGCTGAAATAATCCGAATTTAGATAGGAGAATTTATTGATTTCTTTAAAGGTATGGATAACAACCCTTAAAATACCTGTTTCATCTAAGCCCATAGTAATCCATCTATCTTCATCTTGACTATGTTCTTCATCGTAGATTGTTAATTGATAAGGATCGCGGAAAACAGTTGATGCCAAACGAAAATTTAATTGATGTTTGCGAATATTTTGTTTTTCTTTGGCCGGATTCCAATCAAAGTTGTAATCCAAAGCAATGTATCATCGTAAATTAAGTACAAGTCTATTATAATAGAAAATCTTGCTTTATTTACTAATGTCATTTTCTAATAGCTTATAGTTAGATAAATATAGTCAAAATTTCTTTTTAGTCAACTCTTTTATTAAAAACTATCAGCCATTTTTCACTCTTTAATTTACCAAAATAATGAAACATACTAAATTTTTAAACCCTACTCTAGAAAAACTAAAACCCAAAGTTAATGGCTGGTTAAAATTCCTGATAATTAGACTAAAAAAAAATTCCAAATAACCATTTTAATTTTAGCAACTTTTCTGGGTATTTTATATAGCTCAATTTCACCTGCACTGACCCAGGAAAAACCTGTAACTATCCAAGTATTAATGTCAGCTATCACAGCTACTCAATTAGAACCAATTCAAATAGACTTTAACAAAAGTCACCCAAATATTAACTTAGAAATTGTCAAAGCTCCTAAGGATACTAATTTAGTAGAAGACCTTTATACATCCTCTTTTTTACTAGGAGATTCACCATATGATCTAGCTTATATGGATACAGTTTGGGTGCCAAAATTTGCTGCTGCTAACTGGTTACAAGACCTTTCTGAAAAAATTGATAAACAACAATTAGAAGAAACATATTTGTCAGGAGATATAGAAGGAGGAACTTACAAAAATAAACTTTATTGGATGCCATTAATCTCTAATGGAGGAATGCTTTATTATCGCACGGACTTATTAAAAAAAGGTGGATTTGAACCTCCTAATACCTTTGAGGAGCTAATCAAAATATCACAAGAATTACAACAGCAAGGATTAGTTGAATGGGGATACCTTTGGCAAGGTAAACAATATGAAGGTTTATCCGCAATGTTTATCGAAATTCTCAAAGGTTATGGAGGTTTTTGGGTAAATTCAGAAACAAATGAAGTAGGATTAGATCGACCAGAAGCGATAGAAGCAGTAGACTTTTTACGCACAACTATTACCGCAGGAATTTCTCCTCCTGGAGTAACAACTTATGCAGAAGAAGAAACTCGTCGTTTATTCCAAAGTGGTAAGACAGTTTTTCTACGCAATTGGCCTTATGTATATCCATTAGCATCAAAATCAGAAATAGCCGGAAATTTTGCTATTAAACCAATGGTTCATGCTTCAGGAAAAGAAAGTGGAGCTTGTTCAGGTGGATGGGGGTTAGGAATAGTTAAAAGTACAAAACATCCAGAGGAAGCATGGGAAGTTATTCAATACTTCAACAAACCAGAAGTTCAACGTAAGTTGATTTTAGAAACAGGTCTTGTTCCTGCCAGAAAATCACTTTTTAATGACAAGATTCTAGTAGCAGAATTTCCTTACTTACCAAACTTATTTCCAGTAGTTGAAAATTCTGTTTTACGTCCTCCCATTGCTCAATATGCTCAAGCTTCAGATATTTTACAACGTTATCTTAGCGCTGCCCTAACTGGTTCCCGTACTCCAGAATTAGCAATGAAAGGTGCCGCAGCAGAAACTCGTGCTTTGTTAGGAACTTGAAGAAGGAGATGGGCAGTGTGGGGAGGTGGGGACCCACCCCTAACCCCTCCCAGGAGGGGAATATTGAGAAAGATTTGGCAATGGCGCTCAGATGGAACATTTTTTTATACCGAATTAAGCAGATTTGATATTAAACCCATAACGGCAAAGATAATTATAATTTTGGAGCTATTTTTAGAATTAAAGATACTCCTATTTTGAACCTATATAACTAAAATGATACTTGAAGTTTGCTCTTTGTAGTGGGGAGGTAGGGAGTGGAAAGATGGTCATCAAATATAGCATTATTATTCAGAAATGGTATTAGCTGTGTAATCCAGTGACAAAAAGCTATTAGTTATTCCCAACTTATTGCTCAAAAACAGTATAAATTAATGACAATAAACACAATTGAAAAAAGAGAAAAATTAACAGGATGGCTCTTGATTTTACCAGCTATTCTAGTATTGCTATTCGTATTTGTTTATCCCATTGGTCGAGCTTTTTTGCTAAGTCTATTCACAGAAAATTTAGGTACTGAATTAAAACCTATTTTTTCCGGCTTAACAAACTACAGTCGAATGTTAAATGATGGTCGTTTTTGGCAAAGTTTATGGAACACCACAATATTTACAACCATCTCCATTTTTCTAGAATTAATATTAGGAATGAGTATCGCTCTTATCTTAGATAAATCATTCCGAGGACGAGGTTTTGTTCGTACTGTTAGTCTCATTCCTTGGTCATTACCAACCGCAGTTATGGGATTAGCTTGGGCATGGATTTTTAATGACCAATTTGGCATAGTTAATGACCTACTTTTCCGTTTAGGATTAATTCAAACTAATATTACTTGGTTAGGCGACCCATTCAGAGCAATGTTAGCAATGATTATTGCTGATGTTTGGAAAACAACGCCTTTTATAGCCATCATTTTATTAGCAGGATTACAATCTATTTCTTCTGATTTATACGAAGCTCATGCTATTGATGGTGCTAACTCTATTCAAAGTTTTCGACAAATTACAATCCCATTATTAATCCCACAAATAGTAATTGCTTTGTTATTCAGATTTGCTCAAGCATTTGGTACTTTTGACCTGGTACAAGTAATGACTGGAGGTGGACCTGCTGGAAAAACAGAAACTGTTTCTATCTATATATATGCCACTATTAGACGTTATTTAGACTTTGGTTATGGAGCTTCTTTAGTAGTAGTAACATTTCTACTATTAATTCTTGCCGTAGCGATCGCTAGTACCGCTACGCGGAAGTTATAGCACTACGCGCAATTCAAAAGTCAAAAGTCAAAAGTAATATCTGACTGAGTTTGAGAATTTATAAATGTCCTAACCTAAATTCGTAGTGCTATATATGATATTTGGATAATAAGTGATAAACAAGTTTTTGAATGAGGAATCAAAAATGTCTATATTAAAAAATCGATCATCAATCAAAACAGACAGAATAATTCTATGGGTAAGTGTGGTGTTAATTGTCATATTTTTCCTAGCTCCTGTTTTATGGCAATTACTAACTTCTTTCAAAACAAATGAGGCAATATCAGCAGTTCCTAATATCTATTTCCCCGCTCCCAACCAATTAACTTTTGACCACTATCTTAGTTTGGGTTTGGGTTTTCTCCGCTATGTTTTTAATAGTGCTTTTGTGTCTATTATTTCAACAGTTATTTGTCTAGGAATAGGAGCGCCTGCTGCTTATACTTTGGCACGGTTAAAACTCCCTGGAGAAAATATCATTATTGCCTGCGTTTTAATAGTCAGTCTGTTTCCCTATGTATTATTATTTTTGGGTCTGTTAGAAATTATTAAGTCTCTTGGTTTAGGTAATAACTATATCTCCCTAATTATTCCTTACACTGGGATAAATTTACCCCTGACAATTCTGGTCTTAAGAAGTTTTTTCCAACAGTTACCAAAAGATTTAGAAGACTCAGCCAAAATAGATGGTTACAACACAATTTCTATGTTGTGGAATATCGTCTTACCTCTAACAATTCCAGCATTAGTAACCACAGGAATTTTAACCTTTATTTTTGCCTGGAATGAGTTTATTTTTGCTCTGACTTTTATTACTCGTTCCGAAATGTACACTATTCCCGTTGCCGTTGCTCAGATAGGGGGTACTTCTGTATTTGAAATTCCCTACGGACCAATTGCTGCTGCAACAGTAATAGGCACATTTCCTTTGTTAATTTTGGTATTAATAGCTCAACGTCGAATTGTTCAAGGTATTACTGCAGGAGCTGTCAAAGGGTAGGTAGGGTTTGCTGAAAAAGTCTTATGGGTAAGGGTAGGAGACAGGATAAATGGGAATTATAGAGCAGGTAGGAGGAAGAATAATCAAGGGATTATTCTGCGCAACTATGCGCCTAAAATACTAATTTTTTGAACCATTTCACGGAAGTTAAAAGTTAAAAGTAATATTTTTAGGACTCAAAACTTTGACACGACAGTAATTTCAGGAAATTATTTCACCTCTAAAGGAGCGAAACTATTTGTAACATTCTTTTTTCACGCTTGGTATTAAGAAGTAAAAAAATTTGAAATCAGGAAAAAGTAGATATTTCCTAACTCTAGTTTTTTCCTGAATCCTGATTTTTAATCCTACATTTTGAAGTGCAGAATATAGTTTTTATACAAACGATATCAACAGTATTCATACCAAAGGTTAAAGATTTATTCCTTCTTCCTTCTTTCTTCTTCCTTCTTCCTTTATTAATTAAATGAACTAGCTTCTGCTTGATAATCTTCTGCTGATAATACTCGCCAATTAGCATCACCTGTTAATTCTAAAACTTGTTGATGATATTTCAACAAACTTAAACGATGTCCTACACTGACAAATGTTGTTTGAGTTGCTTGTAATTTTTCATAAAGTTCCGCTTCATTTTGTAGGTCTAAAGCGCTGGTAGCTTCATCTAAAATTGCATAATTGGGCTTAATTAATAATAGTCTTGCAAAGGCTAAACGTTGTTGCTCTCCCAAAGATAAAACATTTTCCCATGGTAACTCCACATCAAAACCATCTAATCTATCTGGTAAATCTTCTAAGTTAACCAATTTCAAAATTTTTCTTAATTCATACTCATCAAAATCTTGGTTAACTTGAGGGTATAACAACTGTTCTCGTAAACTTCCTAAAATCATATAAGGGCGCTGAGGTAGAAATAATATTTCCTCCAAATTCGGGCGTACTAAACGACCCGTACCCGATGTCCATAAACCTGCTATTCCTCTTAATAAAGAACTTTTACCTGCTCCACTTTTTCCGACAATTAATAATCCTTGACCTGACTTTACTGCTACTGATAAATTTTTCACCAGAGTCTTTTGACTTTCATTAATTTCTTCGTGATTTAAAGGAGTATTTAAAGTAATATTTTCTAACGCTAATCTAGAACTTTCTGTTACATCAATTTCTCTAGTTCCTACTTCTGATACTTTTCTAGTATCTTCTAATGTTTCTCTAAATTTATCCAAACGGTTAATACCAGCCGCAAAATTAGTTAAGTTGTCGATTTGACTAACTACTAAAGAAAAAGCTCCTAAAACCTGACTAAAGGCAAAACCTGCCTGACTAATATCTCCAAATTTAATCTCACCTGCAAAATAAATAGGAGCCATAATTAAAGAAGGCAAAATAATTACTGCATATCGATAACCTGTAGTAAAGTAATCTACATTTCTTTGCCACCCAATCAGCAAATTAAAATTATTAAAAACCTGAGTAAATCTTTGTCTAATTTGAGATAATTCTTGCTCTTCTCCTCGATAAAAAGCAATTGATTCGGCATGGTCGCGGATATGAACTAATCCATAACGAAAGTCTGCTTCTCGTTTGAGTTGGTAGAAATTTAAAGGAATTAATTTTCTGCCAAAAATTACTGCTACTAATGTTCCTGCCACAGCATAAATAATAAGAAATATTGAGAGTGGTATTGATATTGACCACAGAATTCCTGTGAAGGAAATAACGTCAATTATTGAGTTGAGAATTGTGAGGAGAAAAAATAAACTTTGGTTAGTGAAAGATTTAATATCCTCTGCAATTCTTTGGTCTGGATTATCAATTTTCCCCTTTGAATCTATTTCATAATATGACCTATTTTCTAAGTAGTTATTTAGAAACTTATTTGTCATCCACTCTCGCCAGTAAAGTCCTAGTTTTTGCCTTGTATACGTGTAAATAACAACTATAGGAGTACCAACAATAAAAACCCCAGCATAAACATATAAGAACCGCCAAAATGTAGGTTGGTCTTTTTCAGATAATGCAGTTGTAAAAAAGTTGCCTACATAGCTAATAATTACATTTAAACCACTAACTGACAGAGATAATAATAGTAACAAACTTAACAATGCCCAAGGCTGCCAACGTGGGATAAGCTGTTTTTTATAGTACCAAAAACCAATGGCAGGAACGACAACCATTAAAGCAATAACAAATATCCAGTGCGAATTAATAATATTGTGAATTGTATTGACTAAACCAGGAGCAATACTATTAAATGACTCACCAAATATAGCTTCATTAACCAAGCAAATCAAACTAACAACTAAAAAAACAGCAGCAAATAAAAACATTAAAAGCAGAAATAATAATCCTAAAAAGACTTTGTTTCCCCCCGGTTCTAGTGGATAAAAATACGGTTGAGCAATCTGCAAAAAACTATTCCAAAGTTTATTGTTAAATTTATTCATGTTTGATTTTCTAACAGTTAATTAATATAGATTATAACCTATAATTTTTCATCTGTAAATACATGGTGATATATATAAAAAATCAAAAAAAACAGGGTGATAAAGGATTTAAACCATGCCCATATATTGCTAATTAAAGCTACTTATATTTCCCAAATAAGTAATGAAATTTCCTAAAAGTTAATAGTTTTTTTAACCAAAAAATAAGGTCTCAAGCCTCTCCTTTCAAGGGGATGAAAAAGCGGTCGTTAGCGCAGCTTCCCGTAGGGTGGGATGGCGAGGAAACCTGCCCCATATCCAATCGACCAAGAGAAAATAAAGTTCAATATTTCCAGCCTCTGACTTTCCTGCGGAATGCTGCACAAACAGGTAGAGCTACTGATAACTGATAACTGAAATGACTTGCTTCAATTTTGAATAAAAATCAAATGTTAACTACATAAACTTTAGTCTTTCCTAGATATTTCTTCCCTATATTTTTGGTTTATATAGCAATCCTAAATAGGTTGCGGGTAATCAAAAAGTAAATAAAAAAACTGAAACTCTTACCAGTTAAGTGTTCCCAGTTAAGTGTTCCCTAAAAAGCAGTAAGATTTTTGACACGAATAAAATAGGATTGCTATAGCAGTTTTCATTAACATAAAATACAGAGATTTTTACTTAAAGGCAGAAGGCAGAAGCTTTGCAGTCAACATGAGTGAAAACCGCTGTGACTTCAAAAAAAATGCAATTAAATTAGAAGAAGGTTTGAATCTTACTCTAAATTGACCCTCTTCATTATTTTAATTTTCTAGCACAATAAATAGTAAATTAAATAGTCAATTTAAAGACTGAAATACCTGACTAAAATTTTGGTGAAGCTCTAGAATTTTTTTTCCTCTGCTTGATTTATTTGATATTGTTGCAGTATAGCTAAAGTTACTAATTTCATTAGCCAATACAAACTAAAAATAACTATAAAAGTAATTAATATTACTAAAATAGGACGGGTGCATCTCATATTTGCAAAAATACTTTTTTCCTATATATCCCCTGTTGCCAGATGAGCTGTTGCCTAAAAGCGATAAATTTTTGGCTTTATTCTTACATTGAGATGCACCCAATAAGACCTTGACCAAACATATCGCTATAAACACTTTTTATCAAAGTATTAGGATTAGTAACTATATCCCAACTATTAAAACGTTTGAACCTTCCCAGATAAATACCAATAGCAGAAAGACAATGAATAATTAACTCTATTCCCAGAATAAAATTACTCCAACTTTGTCGCTGTAAATAGTAGCCCAAATTAATTAAAGAAAGAACATAAGCTTCAAACCCAATAAACATAAATAACAAATATTGGGGAACTACTGCTAAAGTCAAAACCCATACAGAATTACTTTGACGAATATCTTGATCGAGATGAATAATATCAGTTAATACATAAGGAGCATTAGGTAAAAAAGCGATAAAAATTAATAAACAAAACCACCACATTGAAGAAGGAGACAGGAGACAGGAGACAGGAGACAGGAGGAAAATTACATGGGGATTCGCTCCCCCAAGTAATGCGTGAACACCGTGTAGAGGGTGGGGTATTAAACCCACAAAGAAAATGATAAAGAAGAATGCTGGGGACGACGTAATCAACATATATCTAAAATTATTAATACTAAAGTAATAGCGATCGCCACTTCAATGTTCAATTTACTGCCATAGGCCACAACTCTATTTATATTTGGCAATAAACTAGCACCCAATAGTAATAAAACTCCCCATCGTATAAAAATGGAGCGAGGTTTGGAAAACAACCAAAAACTCATGGCCACAGTAAATCAAGCTAAAAATAGATTCCAAGACATGAATCTGCTATTACCTTCTAGAAATTGCCAAGCTGTGTTTATTACATTGATTATTTCAGCTTTCATTCATAACTCAAAAATGTATGTACAAGCATTCTACAATCCTAACTAAGATGAAATTAAGATTTTCAGGTATTCTCTAATTAGGTTCCACTGGTGTTTCATACAAACATTTATTATTATAAATAATATCCGAACGAGCTACTATAAGCCAGCAGTAACATTTTCAAGTAAGAAAGTGAATAATAACTACAAACTTTCATCAAATTTATTTGATTCAAGAACAAATAATATCAGCATAAAAATAGATAATGACTACAAAACTCACAAAAAATAATTCTCTTCTAGAGCAATTACAAAATAAAATTTATAATTACAGTAATCATGTCGATTATCTAGAAATTCGCCTAGAACAAAGTGAATCAACTACTATTTCATTTTCTGCCCTACAATTAAATACAATTAACTCTCATTTTTCCCTTGCCGGAAGTATTCGTACTTGCCACAAAGGAGGATGGAGTTTCGTTACTTTCAACAATATTTCAGAACTATCAAATAGAATCGAAGAAGCAATTTCTCACGCTTATTTAATAGGAAAAGAAAATACTCAGCTAGCTCCCATTGAACCTATTCAAGATTATGTAGTAGTCAAATTTGGCCGCGACCCCCGTGACATATCTTTAGAAGAAAAGCGACAATTAATTGAAACCTACAATCAATTATTGCTACACTTCGATCCTCGAATTCAGACCACAAATGTCAGTTATCGCGATCGCTTTGCTATTACTTATTTTGTCAATTCTATCGGAAGTTGCATAGCACAAGAACGCCTAGATGTCAATAGCAAATTCAGAGCCATTGCTTGTGGAGTAGGCAGTTTAGTTAAACAGGGCATCAAATATATCAGTTCTCGTACAGATTATCACACTCTCTGCGACATTGATAACCAAGTTATCGGGGCAGCAGAACAGGCCATCCGTCAACTAGAGGCAAAACCCGTTAAAGGTGGACAATATACTGTATTGTTAGACCCTTATATGGCAGGTGTATTTATTCACGAAGCTTTTGGTCATCTTTCTGAGGCAGACTCTATTTATGAGAACCCCCAGATGAAAGAGTTACTAAAATTAGGTAAACCAATAGGTATAGAAAAGTTGAATGTAATAGATGATGCTACTATTGATGGTTTGAGTGGTTCTATAAAATATGACGATGAAGGTGTTCCTGGACAGCGCAAATATTTAATCAAAAATGGAGTATTAACAACTCGTCTGCATAATCGAGAAACTTCTGGAAAAATGAGAGAAACACCTACAGGAAATGCTAGAGCTATAAATGCAATGTATCCACCTATTGTCAGGATGACTAATACAGCGATTGAAACAGGCGATCGCCCTGTTGAGGAAATGATTAAAGATATCGATCGAGGGGTTTATGCCATAGGAAGTCTAGGTGGCCAAACTAATGGAGAAATGTTTACATTTGCTGCGGCAGAAGGTTATATGATTCGTAATGGAAAAATTGCTGAAGCTGTCAGTAATATTACTTTGACAGGGAATGTATTTCAAACTCTCAAAGATATTGAAGCGATCGGTAATGATTCTACTTACAATAGTGGTAGTTGTGGTAAAGCAGGTCAAGCACCTTTGCCTGTAAGTATTGGCAGTCCCCACTTGATGATTAAAAATGTAGTAGTTGGAGGACATTGAGCAGAACAAAAGTGTTTATTAGATATCTCCGGAAGTTATATGTGGATAGCATTTTGGCGTTGCATAAATGCAGGATGATTTTAATAGTTTTGTGGAATAGGTATCTTGCCCATTTCTTATATTTTCGGGCCGGCCGGATGTCCACCTACTTATATTCATCCCATCCCTCAGCAATGCCTCATTTTTTGTGTTTTTATCTCATAAAGTTTCTTTCCCTTTGCCTTCTGGAGCAGATGAGCTATTGCCTACTTCTACAAAAAGTCTATTTTTTTTAGCCAGATGTTTATTGAGAGTAGAGTACAGATAGTTCATAAAAATATAGTCAAATATGACATATCCTTCTTGGAAAAGACTTGTAATTTCTAAGTTTCAGACCTATTCTCTAGAGAGCGATCATGTCAGCGGAACGGAGTTCTATCGCTACTTTATTTCCTAATATAAAATATAAAATATGTCCAACCTGTAACAGATGTAAATATCGCCCTCTCCGAAAGTGACAAAACAGAGATAAAAGCAAAAAGCAGAAGTTATGTACTTCACTGAATCAAAAAACTGTTTAGCTTTATACAGCAGGAATAAATTCATCTTTAATGTACCGCAATACAAAATCAATTGTTTCTTGCCTCACCCATCCTTTTTGTACTGCGACCTCTCCAAAACGTAAATTTGTTTGACTCTGTTCTACCAAGATAGAATATATTTGTTTCTCATTCAATAATTTTGCTAATTTCAGATACTCACCAACTGTTTTTTTATGATTATCCGTAATTAGTTGAGCAAATATGTATACGAATAAATCTACAGTTTATTGATTAGTTATTCTCCACATTACAGCAATTTATCCAAATCTTAGGTGATAGTTACTACGTTGATATTGCAAAATTTATTATACTTGGTTTCCTGTGATTAAACCTGCTTGTTGTAATAACTTTCCTATGAGTTTTGAAAGTTCTTGTTTTTGAGAATATTTATTTGCATTATGCTATTCCATATAACTTTATGAAATGATTTTTTTCAAATTAATAACTTTTTATTCTTACCTAAGTAGAGCAGGCTAGAAAAAAGACGTTGCATTTTTAATCAAAAAAACCCTAAAGGCAATCAATATAAACTTTTGAGCTAATTTACAATTTGATACATAGCGCCCAAAATTTACCATGTTCTACATTTATAATAAATCTATTTTTTTTTAAAAAAAAATTTATAAATCAAAAACTTCAGGAAAAAGGGGTTATAGATGCTTTAATTACTCTAGAAGAAGGAGACAGGAGACAGGAGACAGGAGACAGGAGGAAAATTACATGGGGATTCGCTCCCCCAAGTAATGTGTGAACACCCCCGTTGACGGTGGGGTATTAAACCCACAAAGAAAATGATAAAGTAATAGACTTAACCATGCTTCATCCTCCTTATCTGTGCTATAGTATCTGAAGAATAATTTATACAACCTAATCGACAGTAGCCAACTTTAAACTCCTATTGATTGAACATCAATCTAGAAAGGCTATAGAGACTATCAATAGAAGTTAGGATATTTCTACTTTCGTGAAATATCATTCTATGACTCCGCTAATTTACTTAATTTATTTCTAGAAAGTGGCAAAAAATTTAAGGTGGGATTATCATTGATTTTATAGATGAAGTCTTAATTAGTAGCAAAAACTTATAGACAGGTTAAAAGTAGCTATAATTCGGGGGGTGATAAACAAAGAAAATCAAACTACACCTACTAAAGAATAAATACAATAAAGATTCACTAAACAAAAAAATTGACCATAAGAGTCATAACTTAAACTTATCAACTTATAGACATAGACAATGAAAAAAATAAATCAATTTGTGTTGATCTATTAATGACAAATGGGGTGCAGTCAGACAAAATAATCTAGCTGTAGCTAGAGAGATAAAAAGTTAAATAAAATGTTCTAAAAAACATACATACTCCGTACTGGCCTCAAATGTTTTGTATTCTACTCTCTTAATTCAGATAAACAAGGGAGAATAATAACTTTATTAATTTAATGAGAAGGCCGAAAAAATGTCAAAAGAAATCTTGATTACCAGAGGACAGGTAGTAATAGTTGATGAACAAGACTATGAGGAATTATCAAAACATAAATGGTATTTGATAGATGGTTTTGCTGCCAGAACAATCAAGAAAGATGGCAAAAGAACCACAGTTTATATGCACAGAGTGATTATGGACGCTCCTATGGGTGTATCTGTTTATCATATTAATCACAACAAACTAGATAATCGACGAGAGAATTTACGCCTAGTCAAAGGAAGTGCGCGAATGCACAGGAGACCTAGCGTCAAACATTCATCTAAATATCGGGGAGTGTACTGGTGTAAAGATAAACGAAAATGGATTGCTGAAATCAAAGTGTACAAAAAACAAATACGTTTAGGTCGCTTTGATGTAGAAAAAGATGCGGCTGTTGCTTATGACGAAGCAGCAAGAAAATATTACGGGTCCCTAGCCAGAACTAATTTTACCATGAATAATATAGAAGTAGTAGAAGATCCCTCAATGTAACTTCAGAAAGATTATTAATAATGATGCAGTATCGACGCTTTGGGCGAACAGAATTACCAATGCCAGTATTTTCCTGCGGTGGAATGAGGTATCAATATAAATGGCAAGATGTGCCAAAAAATCAAATCCCACCAAATAATCAACAAAACTTAGAAAATACAATTCGTCGCTCCCTAGAATGCGGAATTAACCACATAGAAACCGCTCGTGGTTATGGTACATCCGAGATGCAGCTTGGAGAAATTTTACCCAAGCTACCACGGGAAAAACTGATTGTCCAGACAAAAGTTAGCCCAAGCGCCGATCCTCAAGAATTCCAAAGTAAGTTACAGCAGTCGCTCCAATTTTTGCAACTAGAATATATTGATTTGCTAGGCATACATGGGATTAATACATTAGAACTACTCCATTACTCAATTAGGCCAGGAGGTTGTCTGGATGTGGCGAGAAAATTACAAATACAGGGCAAAGTCAGATTTATTGGTTTTTCTACTCACGGGCCGACTGATGTCATAGTTAAAACTATAGAAACAAATGAATTTGACTATGTTAACTTACACTGGTACTACATTAATCAAAATAATTGGCCAGCAATAGAGGCTGCTAATCGCTTTGATATGGGAGTATTTATTATTAGCCCCTCTAATAAAGGAGGTAAACTGTATCAACCACCACAGAAATTAGTAGATTTATGCTATCCACTCAGCCCGATGGTATTTAACGATCTATTTTGTTTGAGTCATCCTCAAGTGCATACATTGAGTGTGGGTGCATCACAACCAACAGATTTTGACGAACATCTCAAAACAATTGAATTGTTAGATCGAGCTGATGAGATATTACCATCAATATTGGCAAGACTAGAGCAAGAAGCGATCGCTCAACTAGGAGAAAATTGGTTCAAAACCTGGGACATTGGTTTGCCCTCTCTAGAAGAGACTCCTGGAAATATCAATATCCCTGTGATTTTATGGTTAAGAAATCTAGCGATCGCCTACGATATGGTCGAATACAGTAAAATGCGCTATAACTTATTGGGTAATGGTAGCCACTGGTTTCCTGGTGCAAATGCTGAAGAATTAGAAAAATATGACCTGAGCAAATGCCTGGCCAATAGTCCCCATGCCGAAAAAATTCCGGATATTCTTCAAGATGCTCATAAACTATTAGGAGGAAATCCAGTGGAACGTTTGTCTAAAAGTTAATTTATTTATTTTATTTATCAAAATAATTGGGTCTAAAACCCCGCCTTGATTGGCGAAATGTTTTTGGAGGGTTGGTCAAAATACCCGTTACAAAAACAACTTCTGGCTTAGTTAGAGAAGGTTATTCTAGGTTGCGGATAAAAATATTTTGGAATTAACACTGGAGTAGGGAAAAGTACTAATAGTTTTAGACTTTATTAGACATCTCCAAAAAGAAAAAATAAAATCAATTTTTATTCATAAATTATCAATTTCCCTCTATTTTGCCTGTTCCCTGTTCTCTCTTTTGGAGGAGATGTCTATTATTTATCTATAACTTTAATTCTTTGACAAATCCTGTACTGATTCCTATATTTATATATAATTAAAATTTTATAGTCTCAAGAAAATCTATGTCGTATGAACATATTTTTAATAGTCAAGTAAAATGTTCGGAGGAATTAACCTCTAATGAAGCCATCTTTGCTATTGGTTTAATGGTCATGGCAGTTGATGGTGATATTGATATGAATGAAGTAGAAATTTTAGAGGGTTTTTTACTAAAAAAAGGGTTTAACGCTAAAGAAGTTGATGCAGCTAGAGAAAAAGTTTTAAGAATTATTAGTACAGAAAATAACGAAGCATTATTTTCGGCAGCAAAACAAGCACTTCAAGATGAAAAAGAAATAGAAAATGCTTTTGATTTAGCAGTAAAAATCGCAATAGCAGATGAGAAAGTAACAGAAGAAGAAAATAGTTTTGTGCTGGAGTTAGCTAGTACTCTAAAAATTGGTCAGCAAAAGGTGAATAAAATAGTTGCAGATGCAACAAAGTATTATCGTAATTCTGAAAAATTAATTGAAAAAATAGAGGAAATTTTATCAGAATTACCTATAGGATCTAAATACGAAGGCTATATTAATTCAACTACAGGTTTAAGATCGCTAAATATAAAAATCCGCACCCCAGATAACGAGTTAGTCATACTTAATATTGATGAAACTCGAGATGAAGCTCAAATAGAAATGGAATTGGAAGAAGCTCCACCTTGGATGCTCTAAATGCGGACATGATATTATTCCCTCTTCATTAATTGCGAGCAAGATGCTCGCACTATTTATTATGCTGATGCTACTGAACTTGAAATAACATTAGACTTGTCGCGAAATAAAACCTTAAAGTGAAATGGGAAAATTCTGGTTTTCACTGATTAAATTATCCTGCCATTAAGTAGAAATTCCAGAGTCCAGCCGCAGTGAACATGAAGCGATCGTCGCGCATCTTTAATGTGATTTCGATACAATCCTCTCCCTGCATTATATCTCTTCACGCCAGATATTGTATGTTCACATTTGACGCTAACGCTACTTTTCTCTCTAT
>NZ_JAAHGB010000050.1:26356-52440 GCF_010672695.1 Okeania sp. SIO1H4 | reverse complement strand
AAAATTTTGGTATTTTTGACAGTGATTTGAGAAGCGATAGACTGCCAGTCCGCAACGCGATCGCATATTCTCCATTTGAAATTTTATTTTTGGTCATTTGTCAAAAAAATTAGATGCGTTTTCCCTGGCTAGTCTGCCCTGCTTATGATTATTTATTCAACAAAAAAAATAGTATTTCGCTACTGAGATATATAAATACTATAGAAGTGATGTAGCTACTGCTAGACTCCGCCAAAACTCAAGCAAGAGATTTAGAAAAAAATTGTGATAATCTTTGACTTAGCTAGGGAGTAGCTCGATTGACCTATATTATACCAGTTGAAGGAAAGGTTAAAAAAGATCAAAAGCTTAAAACTCAGACAACGCAATATTTTTCTTCTCCCTTCTTCCTTCTTCCTTCTTCCTTCTGCACATGACCAAAAACATCAATCAAAAACTAATAATTTTTCTAGCATTTCTACTATTATCATTCTTCCTCAGATTTTGGACTTTATTTGTATCTGTATTAGACAAAGACGAAAGCATCTATATATTAGGAGCAGATAGTCTATTAAACGGCAACCTCCCTTATATAGAAATTTGGGATAACAAACCTCCAGGTATTTTTATCTTATTTTCCCTAACAATGCTAATTTTAGGAAAATCTATAGTATCCATCAGAATCTTATCTATTATCGCCACAACTTTTACCAGTTATTTTTTATATAGCATTGGTGCAGTAATTGACAAAAAACAAGGAGATAAAATTGGATTATTAGCAGGTGCTTTATACGCTATTTTTTCCCTACATAATGATGGTGTTGCTGCCAATGCAGAAATTTTGTTTGCTCCTTTAGTGACTGGAGCATTTTTATTATTATTTCAGAATACGAAACCATCAAATATCAAAGTATTTTTGAGCGGCCTAATTTTAGGGATAGGAATGCAAATCAAATACTTGGTAGTTATGGATGTTTTGGGATTAATTTTATTGGGAAGTTTATTTCGGAAGGAAGAAGGAAGAAGGAAGAAGGAAGAAGAAGAAAGTAGGAAGGAGAAAAGAAAACCTGGAAATAATTTTCAGACTATAGACATATTCAAAAATCTTTCCTTTTCCCTATTTAAGTTTTATATTATTTTAGGTGCAGGCTTAATTTTACCTGCCATTATCATCGCAGTTATTTATCAATTTTCAGGATATTTTGATGAATATATTTATGCGACTCTCACTGCTAATAGTAAATATGTAGTAATGCTCAATTTTTCCTGGTCAGACCTTTTCAGTAGACTCAGAAAACAGGTATTAGGAAATATTTTATTGTGGCTATGTTTATTTTGGAGTCCGGTTTATTTGTTTGTCTTTGCTAGAGGTAAATTAAAGCAAGAACGAAATTTAATCTATTTATTTTTGTGGTTTAGCTGTGCTTTTTTAGCAGTTTTATTATCAAAGCGATTTTATAATCATTACTTTTTACAATTATTACCTACTTTATGTCTAATTAGTAGCTATGTTATTATCAAATCTGTTCATTTACCTCAGCAAAAATATCAAATTCGGAATTTATATGAAGAAGCAAAAAAACCGAAAAAAACTGTTACAATCAATTCCCGAAAATTTTCTATTGACTTCCCTTCTGCCTTGCCAAATATACTTATATTCCTAATTTTAATATATCCTTTTACCCAAGCAGGTTATAACAAATCAAGTAAAAATCTAGAATTTATCTATCATCGATATATAAAAAAAATAGATACATGGGATGACAGAGAAGCTTTGATGGCTAAATATCTACAACAGAGAATTAGATCGACAGATTATATATATATCGTCAATTATGAACCAATAATTTATTACCTAGTTCCCACAAAAATTCCCACAAAATATGCTTTTCCTAGTCATTTAACAGCCATGTCTCAGATTTTACCTACGGATGCTCTCCAAGAATTAGATAAAATTATGGCGAAAAATCCCAGTTATATTTTACTAGCAGAAAAAGATAATATTAGTCCAGAATATAGAAATTATCTCAATCAATATTTAGAAAAAAAATACTTTCTAGAAACCACAATTCAAAACGTCAGATTATATCGAAGGGTGGATCTCAATTTTGAATAAAGCCAAAAATTATTGCTTTTAGGGAACAGGGAACAGGGAACAGGGAATAGGGAATAATTAATAATTAATAATTAATAATTAATAGATATCTCCGAAAAATAAATCAACCTTTTAATTAGGGTTTGCTGATTAGATGTAAAAGCACTGATATATAAACGTTTTAGCATTTTTTAGTTAAAAAAAGTCCAAGCTTTTAGGTCATATAGCGCTGTGCGCAGGCAACAGGCAATAGGTAACAGCTCCGGAAGGGGGAATAAAAAGCTGATAAGATAAAACTTTTAGCTATTGGACACCTCCTGTAATTTGTAAATATGCCAGCGCACATTGCTATAATGGTTCAAAAAATTAGAATTTTAGGCTCATAGTTGCGCAGAATAATCCCTTGATTATTCTTCCTCCTACCTCCTCTATAATTCCCATTTACCCTGTCTCCTGTCTCCTGTCTCCTGTCTCCGACCCTTACCCATAAGACTTTTTCAGCAAACCCTAATTAGATTGGTCAAGGAAAGAAAAATTTGCTAAAAAAAGATTTTTTAGCAAATTTTTCGTGAAAATATCTTACCTGTTGCCTGTTGCCTACTCCTGCAAAAAATCTATATCTTTTTCACCAGATGTCTAATGATTTCTGTATGATAATTAATTTTATTTTTGATTATTGGAGATATCTATTGAACAAAAAAAGAATTCAGAAATTAAGAAATATAATGTAAACTAAAAAAAGGAAAATAATAAGAAAAATTAAAATTTCTAGTCAAAATAGCAGTAATCGTGGTAGATAAACAAAAATCCCGAACTGACTATTGCGGTAAAAAAATCATTGGTGTTGGTGAAAAGAGGTATGATATCCTGTCCGGATAAGAGCGCGAATAAACAACTTTCTCCTTCTACTACTCTTTCTTCTTCTTTCTTTCTTCCTGACTCCTGACTCCTGACTACTAAATAATTAAGATTAATATCATACACTAATTCACCAACGCCAAATCATTTTTTATGACTAAAGACACTGAAAAATACATCCTAGCTCTCGACCTCGGTACAACAGGCAACCGAGCAATATTATTCAACTATCAAGGCGCTAGTATTGGTCAAGCTTACAAAGAACTTACTCAATATTACCCTCATCCCGGTTGGTTAGAACACGACCCAGAAGAAATATGGGAAGACACTTATGCCATGATGGAGCAAGTGTTCCGAAATACTAATATTTTCCCCTCAAATGTAGAAGCTATCGGTTTAACAGTACAACGGGAAACCTGTCTCCTCTGGGATAAAACCACAGGTAAACCACTGCACAAAGCAATAGTTTGGCAAGACCGTCGTACCGCACCCATGATTCGAGAATTAGTAGCAAAAGGCAAAGCAGAAAAAATTCAAAACTGTACCGGATTAGTTTTAGATGCTTACTTCTCAGCAACAAAATTATCCTGGATACTAGAGTGGGTAAAGCAAGAACAACCAAACATTAACCTCAGTAACGTGTTGGCAGGTACTATCGATACTTGGATTTTGTGGAAACTAACTGGTGGGCAAATTCACGCCACCGACCATAGTAACGCCAGTCGCACAATGTTAATGAACATTGAATCCCTAAATTGGGATAGAGAATTATTAGACTTGTTTCAAATTCCTAGAGAAATAATGCCGGAAATCAAACCAAGTTTTAGCATATTCGGCAAAACAAAAGCAGATTTATTAGGAATATCAATTCCTATAGCTACAATTTTAGGAGACCAACAAGCCGCCTTATTTGCCCATGGTTGCGATCGCCCCGGAATGTTAAAATGCACTTATGGTACAGGTAGTTTTTTGATTGCTAATACTGGAGATAGTCTTACTAAATCTCAAAATCAACTATTATCAACTATTGGATGGACTCAAAAAATCAATGGTAATTTGAAAACATCTTACGCTCTAGAGGGGGCAATGTTTACCACAGGAGCTTGTATTCAGTGGTTACGGGATGGGTTGAAAATCATAGACTTCGCAGCAGAAACTGAACATCTGGCAATGCAAGTGGAAGATACTAACGGTGTTTATTTTGTACCTGCTTTAAGTGGTCTCGGTGCTCCTCATTGGGATATGAATGCTCGCGGTGCTTTTCTGGGAATTACTGGAGGTGTGAAGCGGGAAAACATGGTGAGAGCAGTTTTGGAATCAATTGCTTTTCAAGTTAAAGAAGTTGTGGATGCTCTGAATCAAGATAGCGGAACTCTAATGACTAATCTAAAAGTTGATGGTGGAGGTTCGCAAAATAATTTTTTAATGCAATTTCAGGCAGATTTGTTGGGTATTCCTGTTGAACGACCTGCGTTTATTGATGCTACTGCTCAAGGAGCTGCTTTTGCTGCTGGTTTGACAGTAGGTCTATGGGATGACTATCACAAATTGGTGAATAATAGTACAGTTGGGCAGGTGTTTGAACCCGGTGAAAATGCTGCAAAAGTGCAAAAAAGTTTTATGGTTTGGCAAAAAGCTGTTAGTAGAGCCAAAAATTGGATTGAATAATTTTGGGAAGTCCTGCAACGGTAATGGTATTGATTGAACTTGAGGCAAATTACCTAATGATGTTAGCTGTTATTACCTCAGCTCCAATTAAAAGAAAGCGGTCGATCTTCGGAGCTTCCCGTAGGGTGCGATGGCGTTAGCGTTAGCGTTTGCGCAGCATGACCATAGGAAAGCTCCTCTATAAGAGGCAGCTCCTCTGTCACTCTTCGGGTCTCCTCGCCAGATCCAATCGACCAAGAGAGAGGATGTATTTCGGTTTCTTTCCTACTCAAAGTTTTTTTCACTCCCCATCTCCCCATCTCCCCTAACTGAATTACCCCCCGTATGACAAAGACACAAGCAGTAAAAATAGCAAAATTTCTCGCCATATCTAAATTAACCAACATAGGGTGAAGAAAAGATAAAATCTAAATAGGTCTTTAATATAGTTATGATAATTCCTCAAGCAGTTACAATTATGTATAAATCATCCCAATATAATTGTATGGATATACAGGAAAATAGTAGCATGGATCTTGGAATTTCCATCATCCCAATTGCAGACAATATAATAGTGGGAGTAGGGGGTAGCTCCTCTACAACTGTTGCTCCTAGACAGTTTAGTCAAGTTGTTAACAAACCATATCCCAACTACAAGGTTATTGTTTTAAATGATGATGTCAATACATTTAAGCACGTCGCTGAATGTTTGCAAAAATATATTCCAGGTATGACAAGTGATCTTGCTTGGGAGCTAACTCACCAGGTTCACAATGAAGGTCAAGCCATAGTTTGGGTTGGCCCTCTAGAACAGGCAGAATTGTATCATCAGCAGTTGAGTCGGGCCGGGTTAACAATGGCACCCTTGGAAAAAGCATAAATAATTTCAGTAGGGTAATCAACAGTATTAAAATAATTAAACAAAGTTAGATATAACTAGATATTTATTGTAATATACTAGGTTTATGTCTAACTTATTATGGGAAACTGAAGGACGGATCAAGTCAATCCGTACCGAAGGTGGTCATCGACGATTTACTGTATCTAACTTAATCGGTAACAAACAAGATAATTCGGTTGTGCATCAGCAAAGTGTGGGATAGGTAATTAAGTCACCCCAGTTCCAGGGAGCGATAATGCTGACGCAACCCTCCGCCAACGCTAAACCAGCCCTTTGTGCTGCTGTATTCTCAAATGCGAGTATGAAGCCAAATCCAATTGAAATAGGGGATGTAGCTACCGCACTTGCTCCGCTAACACTAATTTCACTATTATTAATGTCTGCTCCCAAACCTTAGCAAATTTATTCTGTCGGCAATGTCATCGGCCATTCTGTTGTCTGACAATTCTATTCCTTCGCTCCAATTGCTGTATCTGGTCTTTTCCGATCATATGCTTAATTTCAGGGGGTACTTGAGCGTTCATATCCTCCCCAATCATCGGTATGCCATTGTTTACAGTTAGTTTTACCTTCTGTGTTAACTATCAGTTCTTCAATAAATTGGTCAGTATGTTTACCAACTCTCCCTGTGAGAATCAGGCGTTGGTAATTGATGGGATGATTTATATTTCGGGGTAGCGCTCTGTAACCTACCCCGGTTAATCATTGGGGGATTGCCCCTACAAATTTCATCCTGTAATTTACCAACGCCGAGAATCAATTCACTTGAGGATGCTTGAGTCATCCCAATCCAACAATCACCTGCCCTCAGTTCATTCGACTGGCAGTGATGCCTGTTTTTTTGGACATTCATACCAAAATTTATCTCCACTGATTTGTGAGGTTTCAATATGCGCCTACATGAGCATCATGAATCATTTGTCCTTGTCTTGAGTACCTTTTAAATTTTTATCAACTGGGTAGGATGGTTAAAAGTGAGCCTATCCTACCCAAGATAACAGATAGTTTTTCTACAAGACTAAATTAAGCTCTAACAGCGTATATTGCTCCAATATTAATACTACGAGGTAGACGAGAAAAAATTGCAAAGCCTTCTTGACGCAAATATTCAGCTAATTGCTCTGGCCCTTTACTATGCTATTCCATCATAATTATTTTAATCTGATTTAATTGCCCTTTTACTACCAAAGAATCAAAGATTTCATACTCAGATCCTTCACAGTCAATCTTGGCAACAATATCCATATCTGGGTGCTGAGAAATTATTGAATTTAACTCTTCGCTAATAGGTTTTAAAGTCAGCTCTTCTTTCGGGAGAGATTTATTTTGCTTATTGTTTGTTCGGTCTTCTGAAACTCCAATACTTGCTCTTAATTCATAATCAAATTCGACTGTTACTTTTTTTCTGCATCAGCAATTCCATAACTAAATGGCTTAATTTTGAGAGAAATATCTGGGTTTAAATCAAAATTATGTAGTGCTTGTTTATCGGTAACGTTGAATGTTTCGTAACTCCAGATTGACTTCACATTTTCCTGACTAGCAAAATATAGACTAGCTAACCCTACATTCATGCCAATATCTAGCATAACTACGGGGCGGTCATAAATAAAAGTATAAATTCCTAACCAAAAAATTTCCCAAATAATAGAAAGTTCTTCTGCTGTTTGAACATTTACTTTTATGCCTTCTATTTCTACAATCAATTCATCATTTTTCTCTATAGTAAACTTGGCATTTAACTTTTTCTTGATAAATTTTGCTTGATTCAATGCTTTTTTATGGAGTAGAAAATCATGTTTTTCCTTTTCAACATATATATCCAGTGGCTTGAGAAATAATTTATCTGAGCCGCGCTATACTTCTACATCATTAAAACTCATATTTAACTTAGGAATTTTATCTACCCAATACCAATTAGGTATCTTCTGGTAATTCCTCACATTTCTCAAAAAATTCTTAGTCTTTAACAATGGTTCTTTTAACATTATTCGTATTCCTCTTAAGTAAACAAACTGAATAATTTATTTGAAGGAAAGATCACATTGTTGTTACTACTTTCTCTCCGTACCTAGCCATTGATATAACACCTAGATGAAGAAAAAAATGAGTATAATTAGGGTTTGCGCTCATAAGTCTTATTGGTGAGGGTAGGAGACAGGAGACAACCCACCCCCAACCCCTCCGGTGGAGGGGAAGACAGGAGACAGGATAAATGGGTACTTAGAGGAGGTAGGAGCGGGCGTTTTGTAAGAATGATTTTTCTGCCCAACTATGCGCCTAAAATACTAACTTTTTGAGCGTGAAGAGCTGAAAAACAGGCACTTTTTTTGAACCAAAAAAGGCTAAAACCTTTATCTGTAAATACTTTTAGATTTAATCAGCAAGCCCTAATTATAGCCATCATAGCATAATAATTCTCTTCATTTATCTAAAACTACTGATAATTTTCTCAAAGATTTTATAAAATCTTTTTATAATTGGTGAAAATTCTTAACTTTATGAAATATTAGGGATGGCACAGAGAGTAAGCATTCAGCTATTAGCAGTTAGCGCTTCCCTGCGAGATGCTACGCAAACAGTAATTAGTAATGAATAATTACTTCTCAGTTTTGAGAAGGGGACTTTAGCAGTAACTTTTTATTCTTTCTCAATTTTTCAATTGCTTTGACCTTCCACAAAATTAATGGCTGTTAACGTAGTTCCTCCGCAGGAGGCTAGCTAATAGCTGACGGCTGTTTGCGCAGCATTCCGCAGGAAATGCTTACCACAGAAGTAATATATTTAGCTATACTGGATAAATAATTAGGGAAATGGCTTTAGAATATACTTGATAAATTGATTGATTTTTTATTTTTATGAAGAACCTAATAAAAATTATCCCTTGGTTAGTTATGGCTGGCTTCGCTTGGTCTCTTGGTTTCTTTTACAATGTTTATTATGGTGGTTTAATTGGTCGGTTACGAGGAATGTACTACAATAAGGTGGCATTAGCAGCGGAGGTGGAAGGGTCAAAAAGACTGATAATTGTTGGTGGTTCGGGAGCGCACTATACTGTCAATTCTCAGTTAATGGGAGAAGAACTTGGTATTCCTGTATTTAATTTTGGCTTGGATGGAAATTTGGGTCTGAATGTAATTTTTCCTACTATTTTGGAGCAAGTTCGTCCAGGAGATGTTGTGCTGATAATTCCTGAATACTTAATGCTATTAGATGAAGATGGATTAGGCGATCGCTCTACTTACTTTGGAGTAGCTATTGGAAAACCAGGGTTAGGAGGGGTACCACCTAAGCAGTTTGCTCAAGATACTTTTGGTTTGGGCGTACCTAGTCTTAGACAATTGACAAAATCTACTATAGATATAGTTAAGCAAGTAGAAGTTTCAGGTTATTATGCCGATCCTATTACAGACTGGGGAGACCCGACTAAAACATGGGAACGCAAAAGTAAATGGTGGAAATTGACAGTTAACAAACCCGTTACTCCTCATTCAATTGCACGAATTAAGCAATTTAGAGAAGAGTTAGAAGCTAAAGAAGCAAGTTTAGTCATATCACTGCCTATCATTTATGCCAGTACAGATGAAAGAACTGTGAAAAATGTGGAGAAAACTGCTGAAGAGTTAGGTAAAATTGCTCCTCTAATTACTGACGAAAAGTTAAATTTATGGACTGACGTTAACTTGTTTGCTGATACTCACTACCATCTTAAACCAGAAGCAAAAGTTATACGTTCAAAAGAATTAGTTGAACAACTCCAACCTATAATTCAATCGACAATAAGTAATAAATAAGGTTTTAATTACCCCCTTTCTTTGTTTTTCAAGAGGGAAAAGGGAGAAAGGCTTAAAAGTCTGAAAAAAAACTTAAATTTATTCTAGATATTCACGCTTAGGTTGACACAAGCTATACCAACCAACGGTAATATAAAACCCGCTTGAAAAGTGGTCATTACGACAATAGGAAGCAATCTCGCGCAACTCCTGAGATTGCTTCTTTCCACGCTATACGACTTGGATTCTATATAAGAAGGGTTTTGTTATCTAGAAAAGAAAGACCGAAGAACCGAAAAATCTGGCTTTGTTTGAATTTTAAGCTTTTGATCTGTCCTAACCTTTCCTTCGACTGCCATACCTTAAGATACCCCCTAATTTTCCCCTTCATATCAAATCAGGTTAAATACCCTCACAATCAATAGCTTAAAACCCTGATTATTACCTTATTGTATCTATGTGCAATTAGGCGGATTTAATATCATTTATTGCCCAAATTCCGCAGCCAAAACATCATCATTATCATCAGCAAGAGTCGCAACAATAGTAATTGCCCGAGAAATTTCTCCTGGAGATAATTCTGCTACAGTACGAGTTGCCAGAATTACAATTTGATTATCCACAATAGCAAAATGAGATTCCATGGTCGATAACCAATTCATTTCCAATAATCTACGCATTAACTCGGGTTCATTTTTTGCTGGTAACTTCAGAACATAAGACCAGACATCAAAAGTATCATCATCTGTTTCTCCAGTCAGTCTGACATATACTTCCACACTACCATATTGAAATTTCCATAAATGGCCTGCTTCATTATTGGCCACCATCACTTTTTGATCTTCTGCCATATTGGCAATAATTGTTTCAATCTCTTCTATGTAGCTGAGACTGGTATCATTTTCAGTTATTTCTATATTATCTTCTTCGGTAGAAGGATTATCCACAGAAGTACTATCAGGGTTGTTAGTAGTCATAATTTATACCTATAGAAAAATTATCTATTACCAGTTTAAGTCCTGAACCTATCCTAATTACAAACAAAGCTATAATGCTATCCACAATTAGTAATCTATAGCTATGTCCAAAGCAGAAATTAATTTTCCTTATTTTGACAAAATCTTGGCCAATTTAGAAGATGAAGCAACTAAAACTATCTTTGGAAACCACGTTCACTGGGGTTATTGGGAAAATCCTAATTGGGCAAAAAATACTGCTGAAGATTTTGCGATCGCGACGGAAAAGCTATCACAAAAGGTTTATCAAGCTGCTGATATTAAGGATGGTATTTCTATTTTAGATGTGGGTTGCGGTTTTGGCGGTACAGCTGCCAGTATTAATAATAATTATTCGGAGGTAAAAATCACGGGATTAAATATAGATGAACGGCAATTAAATGTAGCTAGAAAACAAGTTCAAGCTTGTGGTGATAATTCTATTGAATTTGTGCAGGGAGATGCTACTAAAATGCCTTTTCCTGATAATTTTTTTGATGTGGTTTTGGCGGTAGAGTGCATTTTTCATTTTCCTAGTCGCTCTGCTTTTTTCCAAGAAGCAAAAAGGGTTTTAAAACCTGGTGGTAAAATTGCTTTGTCTGATTTTGTTCCTACTGCAACAATCAATTTTTTTGAACCTGTAGTTAGATTATTTATCAAAGATTTAGGTGCTGAAACTTATGGCAATGTTAATTTTTTTACTATTGCTAACTATCAAGATTTAGCAATAAAAATAGGTTTGAACAGTTTTCTAATAGAAGATATTACTTTTAATACTTTACCTACTTATAAAATCCTAAAGGAGTTTCCTGTTTTTTCAGATTCTCCAGCTAATCAGAAAACAAATAATATTTTTGAATGGGTGACACGGTTGGGACTACTACGTTATTTAATTTTGTCAGCGAGTATAGAATAATTTTCCCATTTTCAATTGAGGTCTTATAGGAGGCAACAGGCAACAGGCAACAGGCAACAGGCAACAGTGGGAAAAATATTTCCCGGTCTCAGGTTTATTATCAGCATAAGTCTTAACCAACTCATTCTTTGCACTCCACATATATGTGCTTAAGAAAATGAATTGACTATTGCGACATTCGCAACAGAGAGGAGAAGTAAATATTTTTCCCATCACAACCTCAAATTTTGGTGCTTGAGAAAATGAATTAGCTATTGCCACATTCGCAACAGAGAGGGGAAGTAGATATTTTTCCTCCACACACCTCAAATTTTGGTTGCTACACAAAATGAATTAGCTATTGCGACATCCGTAATAGAGAGGGTAAGTAGATATTTCCCTATCACACAGATGCTTAAGGAAATGAATTGACTATTGCCACATTCGCAACAAAGAGGGGAAGTAGTTATAACAGTCGCCAAGGCACTTAGGATATAAAGGACAAACATAGATAGATAGATAGATAGATAGCGATCGCCTAATTGAGATGGTCTAATAATTTGATACTTTTTCCTCCATATACCTCAAATTTTGGTGCTTGAGAAAATGAATTAGCTATTGCCACATTCGCAACAGAGAGGGGAAGTAGATATTTTTCCTCCACACACCTCAAATTTTGGTTGCTACACAAAATGAATTAGCTATTGCGACATCCGTAATAGAGAGGGTAAGTAGATATTTCCCTATCACACAGATGCTTAAGGAAATGAATTGACTATTGCCACATTCGCAACAGAGAGGGTAAGTAGATATTTCCCTATCACACACATAGATAAGGTGCTTAAAAAAATAAATATTCCGGAGAATAGACTAAAAACTCAAAATCTCAACCGAGAATTCAAAAGCCTTGCGATAAAGTAATCTTGAATTTATCCTTAATTTATTTTCAACAATTAATAATTAATAATTACCTATCCTGAAAAAGAAGAGGATTGACTAAAAAGAAAAAAAATTCTTCTTTCTCCTTTATAAAGAGAGGCTTTAAACCTTAATTATGCAACAAAATTGATTGTAAAAATTGATGATCTTTTCCCTTATGGGGTACCCTACCAACCCCATAAAATCCACGAGTGATAGGGTATATTAAACCCATAGCGCATTCTCAGTGCTACCGACTACTGACCACTTCTTCAACAGGCTTATAACCGACCCAATACTTACTAAATAAATGAACTTCAGTAGCAATATTAATAAAACCTGCTTTCTCCAAACGTTCCTCTAAATTATCTGTAATATAACTCTGATAATAAGGTTCATGAAACATTGCTGGGAAGTTTTTTAACATTGGCGCAAAATCAGGTTCATCAGAAACTTGAATCGAATCACAAATCACAAAAACACCCCCAGGTTGAGTCACTCTAAAAGCTTCTTCTATTACTTTTTGACGTACTATCGGCGGTAATTCATGGAACATAAAAACACAAGTTGTTGCCTGAAAAAAATTATCTCTCAAAGGTAAATCTTCTGCATTTCCTTGTAAAAGTTGAGGCAACTCTCTTAAGCCTTCAGATAATAATTGATGAGCTTTTTTTAAATAAGCAGAGGATAAATCAACACCATAAAGAGCAGCCTTTGGTAAAGTAGCGCGAATAAATTTTAAAGTTCTACCAGTACCACAAGCAATATCTAAAACTCGTAACTTTTGGGGAGATATCTCCTCTAAATTTTGCCCAGAAAATAACTTTTCTAATCCCATTTTTAACGGAGCTAAAATTCGTCGTCGCATGGCATCGGCAGTACCATTAAATAAAATTTATACCTGTAAATCATAGAGATTAGCTGATGTATCGCTTAAGTAGCCATCTGTTTGATAATGAAAATTTTGTAAGTAATAACTAGGATAATTTTGAGTATTTATTTGTGGAGAAAAATCTTGATATTTCTTTTGTTTAATTCTATTCCAAACTGTAGGCATATCTAGCCAAATATTAGGATAATAACTGAAAAAATCTGACCAGGGATTATCAAATATAATATTAACTGGATAAATACCATTTTCTCCATCTGCCAAATCTCTTTCCATAATTTTATCAATGCGTTTCTGCATTTTTTGGAGAATTGCGGAAGACAAAGGTTGAGTTTTAAATTCAAGAGTTGGATAAACAAAATTTCTCAGGCGAGTAGAAATTTGTTTGTGAGCTAAAGCGAAGTAAATTTTACTTTGTTGAAATGTTTGATAAGTAAATTTTGTAATAGTATCTGACATGACGATAAGTCTAAATAGATTTTGCGAGTGTTCTAGTTTTCGTTAAGAATTGTAACGCAATTATCATATAGCAGAAGGAAGAAGGAGGAAAGTTGATATTCTGTTGTTTTAGATATTCTATAAGTCAAAAGTAGTAATGGCAGTTGCTATTTGGCAGTTGCTATAATTTTGAAGAAAAGATCATATAGTACTTTGGCGTTTGACAATATTTGCGTAGCATTCCGGTAGGAAAAGGCAAGAAGCAACAGAGGAATGTCAAACACCTTAATGCATAGTGCCATAGCTAATATAGGGTTTGTTGAAAAAGTCTTATGTGTGAGGGTAGGAGTCAGGAGACAACCCACCCCTAACCCCTCCCTGGAGGGGAAGACAGGAGGAATGGGGAATTTAGAGGAGGCAGGAGAATGAATTATCCCAAGCATTGTTCTGCTATAGTCAACCCAAAATCCGCTCCTTTTTGAGTTCCCTAGAACGAAAACCTTGTACTTTTTCAAGACCAAAAAAGGCTCTTGTCTTTATCTGTCAATGCTTTTAGATTTAATCAGCAAGCCCTAATATATTCCTTCAAAAAAAATAGCCCCCATTGAAGGAGGCTATAAAAACTAACTCGCTATTTTTTCACATCATAATTATTGCTATGAGGCCAGGCAAGTAAATCAAGAATCATTTATCTAGAAAAATCATTTCTAGTCCTTACTTTGGAATGAGAATTAAATAAAATACAGACATTAAAGATCAAAGCTTAAATAAATTAAACCTTAGTCTTTCTAAATCATGTAAGTAATAAAATACTCATTTCTTAAGGTCTGAGAAAACTTCTTTTCTCCTAACTCCTGAATTCTACTTATTCAATTAGCAATCGTAGTATAGAGAAAACTCATAAGGATGAGGCCGTAGACGCATGGGATTAACCTCATTATCCAATTTGTACTCAATCCAAGTTTGAATCAAGTCCTCTGTAAATACCCCACCAGTAGTCAAAAACTCATGGTCTTTTTCCAAAGCTTCCAAAGCACCCTCTAAAGACCCAGGAGTAGAAGGAATCTTGCTTAACTCTTCCGGACTGAGGTCATAAATATCCACATCCAAAGAATCACCAGGGTCAATTTCATTCTTAATCCCATCAATACCAGCACAAAGCATCGCAGCAAAAGCCAGATAGGGGTTACAACTAGCATCAGGACAACGGAACTCTAGTCGCTTGGCCTTGGGATTTGTACCACTTAAAGGAATCCGAACAGAAGCAGAGCGGTTACCTTGAGAATAAGCTAAGTTTACTGGAGCTTCAAATCCAGGAACTAATCGCTTATAGGAATTAGTAGAAGGATTAGAGAATGCCAAAATTGCTGGAGCGTGTTTGAGGATACCACCAATATAATTAAGCGCCATCTTACTCAAGTTGGCATAACCATCACCCCAGAATAAAGGTTGTCCATCTTTCCAGATTGACTGGTGACAGTGCATACCCGAACCATTATCGTTAAATATAGGCTTAGGCATGAAAGTAATAGTTTTGCCATGTTTTTTGCCCACATTCTTGATGACATACTTATAAATCATCAAGTTGTCTGCAGCTTCTACCAATGTGCCAAACTTAAAGCCTAATTCATTCTGACCACCTGTAGCAACTTCGTGGTGATGCTTTTCAATGGGAACTCCACACTTGGCCATTGTTAACAGCATTTCTGTCCGCAAGTCTTGCATTGTATCTGTGGGAGATACAGGAAAATAACCTTCTTTGTAGCGAGGTTTATAAGCTTTGTTACCACCTGGTTCTTCACTACCAGAATTCCAGCGACCTTCTATACTATCTACATAGTAATAAGCTTTATTTTCTGTTTGGTCAAACCGAGCATCTTCAAATACAAAGAATTCTGCTTCAGGACCAAAGAAGGCAGTATCCCCAATACCTGTCGATCTTAAATAGTCAACTGCTTTCTGAGATATGACTCTGGGGCAACGGCTATACCATTCACCAGTTCGAGGTTCTTTAATACTACAAGTTATACTTAATGTTGGTTCAGCCATAAAAGGGTCAATCCAAGCAGTAGTTGGATCGAGTACCATCATCATGTCTGACTCGTTAATATTTTTCCAACCACGGATACTAGAACCGTCGAAGGCAACTCCATCTGTAAAGGAACTCTCATCAATTTGACTTCTGTGAACTGTTAAATGTTGCCAAATACCAGGTAGGTCAATGAATTTCAAATCAATAACTTGAATGTCATCATTGTTAATCCAGTTCAATACATCTTGGGCTGTTTGTGCCATATTAGCTCCTAAGTTTTAAATTTGGGCTTTCTTATCAAGAAGAATAGCCCTAATAAGAATACATCCGTTTAAAATTTTGGCTTTCTTAACAAGAAGAATAGCTGTGACATACTCCCACACTAAGCTGGCGCTATAGTGTCGGCTTCTCGTTTCGCAGCCCCGGTATCCCGTCGGACTCAACGAGCTTTAAGGACGGAATGCCCTACCGCCCTATTTTTTATATTTATCGCTGCATTTCCTAGTTAATGCTTCCCTACAAGATGCTGCGCAAACGCAAACAAGTCGCGGTCTATGAAAACACCGCAATGTGGGCAACAATAAGTTCGTATCAGCTAATAAGAATACATCCAGCCAATCATAAGAATGAAAATCCTTGAGTTTTTGTATCTAAGATTACAATATTCCCTAGCCTGAATCAAATGATTCTGCTAGGTGTCAATTTATAGTAGGGTAGGATAGAAAGTTTAAGAAATTGTTGGGAGAATAATTATATGCGGGACACTATAACTAGCTTAATAGATAATTACGATGCTAAAGGTCGTTATTTGGATCGGGATGCTGTCGATCAATTAAAATCTTATTTTGAAACTGGTACTGCGCGAGTACAAGCTGCTACATTAATCAATTCTATGGCTGCTAGTTTGGTTAAGCAAGCTGGGATTACGTTGTTCGCACAACAGCCGGAATTAATTCGTCCTGGTGGTAATGCTTATACGACTCGCCGTTATGCTGCTTGTCTACGGGATATGGATTATTATTTACGTTATGCTACTTATGCTTTGGTCGCAGGTAACACGGATGTTTTAGATGAAAGGGTCTTACAAGGTCTTCGAGAAACCTATAATTCTCTAGAAGTACCTATTGGACCTACTTTGGTTGGAATTGGTATTCTTAAAGAACTTGTTAAATCTGAGGCGGCAGCGGCGGGTATTCAAACTGGTGCTTTCTTAGAAGCACCCTTCGACCATTTAATTAGTGAGTTAGCTGAAAAGGACATTTAATTAATGAATAATGAATAATTAATAATTAATAATGTAAGTATTCAGCCGTCAGCTATCAGCTATTAATTTTGGGTTTGCGTAAAAGCAACCTTTGAAATTGAAAAAGAATAAAAAGTTACCGCCAGTCCCTGGAAAAAACCTTATAAGTAATTAGGTTTGCTGAAAAAGTCTTTTAGTAGGGGTAGTAGACAGTAGACAGTAGACAGGAGACAGGAAGAACGGAGAATTTAGAGGAGGTAGTCGGAAAAATTGTCCCTCAATTTTTCTGCCATAATAATTCCAAAATACTAGCTTTATGCAGCTCTTGCCACCGAAAAGTTGGTACTTTTTTTAACCCAAAAACGTTCAAGCCTTTATCTGTTAATACTTTGATCTTTAATCAGCAAGCTCTAATTATTCATTACTAATTGCTGATAGCTGTTTGCGCAGCATTCCGTAGGAAATACTTACTTAATAATTATTCATTACCAAGCGTAAAAATGGGATTTGGAAACCAAATCCCTACAGTTTTTTTCAGAACTAAGTAATTAATTATTTTGATTTTTTTTAACATTAACGAAGCGGATTTTTACAACTCAAAAAGCTGATAACTACTTGCGGAACATTCCGAAACGGAAATTCTAAAAGCTGATAGCTAGTTAATCATTAAAATTTGTGGTTAAACAAAGATTAGATATTTTATTGGTCGAACAAAACTTATGTACTTCTCGGCAAAAAGCTCAAGTTTTGATTAGAGCAGGAGAAGTAATGGTAAATCAGCAAATAATTGATAAACCAGGAACTGAAGTAGAGTCTGAGGCGAATATAAAAGTTAAGCAAAAGTCTTTGTATGTTTCTAGGGGAGGTTATAAACTTGCTAAAGCATTAGAATATTTTTCTATCCCTATTTCTGACAGAATATGTCTTGATGGAGGTATTTCAACAGGTGGGTTTACAGACTGTTTGTTACAAGCGGGGGCTAAATTAGTTTACGGTATTGATGTGGGATATGGGCAAGTTGACTGGGGTTTGCGTAATGACCAAAGAGTTGTTTTAAAAGAGAGAACTAACCTACGTTATTTAACTCCTACAGAATTATATGGCGAGGAGTTAGTATTAAATTCTCAAGCACAGGAAAATTCAGAAATATATCCTAATTTAGCAGTAGTTGATGTTTCTTTTATTTCTGTAATTAAAGTTTTACCTGCTTTATGGCAATTACTTATTCCACCTCGTGAAACAATATTGTTGGTAAAACCTCAGTTTGAAGTAGGGAAAAAACGAGTAGGTAAAAAAGGTGTGGTACGTTCCTCTACTGACCAAGCTGAAGCAATTTTTCAAATATGGAATAGCGCTCAGAATTTAGGATGGGGATATTCTGGTTTAACCTGGTCTCCTATACAAGGTCCGGCTGGTAATATAGAATATTTATTATGGTTAAATATTGAGAGTAAACTTTCACTAGACTTGAGAGCGATCGCTCAGATAACGAAATTAGCTCAAGAAGAATTTAATCATAGTTCGTAATTAAAATATGAATGCTATTAGGCAAAATATAAGTATTGAAAAATATCAAAATTATCGGCTTGGTAAAGAAATTTTTCCAGGCTTTAATCTTGTGAATTTAAGTCCAAAACAGGCAGAAGAATTGAAGGAAAATCTCTGGGAAAATGGTGTTATTTTCATCCGCAACCAAAATCTGACGGCATCTCAGTTAACAGAATTTGCCAGACAGACCTTTAGAGATTCAAGTCTTGGTCATCGCCGCCCAAAATCCCTAAATCCTGAAATTCCTGCATACTTACAAAGTTCAGGGTGTGGTATTTTAGGGAATCCTAAAGGATTATCTCAGAATGTGCTAGGTAAGATTGCCTGGCAATGGCATCACGACAAAGACCTTCTTCCAAAAACTGCTGGGTTAGAGATGAATACTCCTTATGTGGTCATGCTATATGGTGTGACTATCCCTTCAGAAGGCATTGATGGACAGCCTCATACTACTGGTTTTCTAGATATGATCAAAGCTTATAATAACTTTGAACCTGAATATCAGCAGCAATTAGAACAGCTTTCAATGTATCATCTTTCTCCCGTATCTCCACAACCAGGGGAGGAGATCCCCAGGAAACTACATCCTTTAGTATCAACTCACCAAATAACTGGACGTAAAGGTTTATATTTGGGTTCAGACACTTCTATTCTACAGGGACTTGAGGATAAACCTGATTTGGCAAAGCGATATTGGGTAGAGTTATTTGAGAAAGCTCTTAATTATACACCTATTTATCATCATGTTTGGCAAGCTGGAGATATTGTATTTTGGGATAACTCCCAAGTTATGCACACTGGAAAAGCTTACGATTCTACTAAATATAAACCCATTGCTTTGCGTATTGGAGTTGTGAATAACCGTGATGACTATAACTGCTAAATTGACAAAAAATTACATCTATTTCATTTTGATAACTCATTAATTTATCCTTATATATTTGCTCTATTTTTATCTTAAAGAGTTAAAGTATTACCGAATAATTAATAATTAATAATTAAATAATTCTGGTTTAAAGCTGACCCTTTTAAGGGAAAAAAGCGGTCGAGAGATGGCGATATTCGGAGCGACTCTGTCAAGAGCGGGTCTCCTCGCCATATTCAATCGACTAAGAAAAGAAATAATATTTCCTTATATTCAATTCCGTAAGGGTTTTAACCAGAGGTAATTATCAATTATCCATGATCAATTATCAATTAATAAAAGCAGTTTTGGAGTTTAGTGAATAGGGAATAGAAATTAGAATTAAACGTCAGCATTCAGCCGTCAGCTATCAGCCATCAGCTATTGCTTTTAATTTTAGATAAAAGCTTTACTAATTGAGTCATAATTTATGCTTACGCTCTCTAGCTGGCTGAAACAGTCTATATTAATTAAAACCCCCTTCTTTCCCTTATTTTGCTGAGAGCTGACAGCTAATAGCTGTTTGCGCAGCATTCCGCAGGAAATGCTTACTATTAAACTGTACCTCACCATCCTAAAAAATGCTGTAATATTTTTAGATTATTATATAAATAATATAAGTTATTTTTACTATTAATTTTCTCAATAAACTGCTAAATAGTGGTTGGTTAATATGAGTTTATTCATATATTTAAAAGTTATACCAATTACCAAAAATAATCATCTACATATGCAACAATTCAATGGTTAAGTAATTAGTACAGTTAAGTAAAATTAAATACGATTATCAAACACTTACTATATATTATTCATATTTTTACTACTCTCTTCGACCTACGGACGTTACATACAATTTTCCTAAAACCCCTCAAGAAAATATAGAAAAATTTTTGATATTTGGTATAATATTTTAGGGTTTTGGTAGGTGGTAAGCTAAATATCTGGTATACATAAAATTAGAGGGAGGAGAGCAGAATGGTTTGGGAAAATTCACAGGAAAACAAGAGCATTTTCATAGAAATTTTCAAATATATAGGTGATCGGTGGCGATCGCCTAACCTTAAATCTTCAAATATTGAACTTCCACAGTTACTTACTCCTGAAAGTATTCTTCCACAATAATCTGAGGATATAGATAATTTTTTTGCTGTAACTATTAAATTGCCATGTTCATCCGAAAAATTAGTATATTTTTTCTTTTCCTGATTAAATTATCTATTTATATATTTTGTACTTCATTTATTTTTAGCACAATAATTTCTGCCAAAATTATATCTGTCAAATTAGCGGATCGATTTTTATATAGTTTAATTCTCTTTGGCGATTTTTTAAGAGGAATAGAAATAGTTGAACTTTTTAATATTGTTGCTTTTGCTGTTGTGGGAATGGGTTTTGGTTTAGCAAGTATTTTTTTACCTAAGTATTTAGGTCGTTATGTGAGTGCAATTCTATTAATAATTTTAGTGCCAATAATTTTTCTCACGACTCAAATGGTGAGATATGATATTTGGGTAGAACAGGTAGCAAATAACGAAAATTTATCTCTTGATGGAGCGGAATTACTAGCTAATTCATTTTTAAATCAAAGGGTAGGTAATGATGGTATTTATGGCTTCTATTTATATACTGCTCAGTTTCCTATCCTACCTGATAAAAAAGTACAGATGAATAATTTAGATAGATTGGAAAAGAGTGTTAATTCAAAGTTTGTGAGTCTGATAGGAGTTCCACCAGGGGTTATTTCTTGGGCAATTAGTTTGTGTTTTTGGGCGATTAGAATTTTTTATTTTGTAGTAGCAGTAGTCACGACTGTTGCTCACTTCAGAGAAGGTTTAAGGATCGTAAAATGTTAATCTTGTAGATTAAATTTTGCTCTGGGAATTATAGCAAATCTCAAAAACTTTTCTATGTTTTCTTGAGTGAGGGAGATGGGGAGATGGGGAGATGGGGAGTAGTAAACATAAGAATAGTTAATATCATGTTCAGTTGAATACTTATAAATAAATGTTGTGAGTTTTCAGGAGTCAACCCACCCCTCGCCCCTCCCCCTCCCAGGAGGGGAACTCAGGAGTCAGGAGGGAAAAAAAGGGCAAAAAGAGGAAATATTGGAGAAAAGTAAAGATAATTTCATTATTTCTTTGGTACCGTCGGTACTGTCAGTCCTTAAATTTTATTTATAACTGATTATCCGCAATTCGTAGCTCCCCCGGAGGGGGAACATGATATAACACATTAGGTGGCTAATAATCCCTTTTCACGTTATTGAATCCTACTAATTACTTAATTCATTGAAGTCTTGCATAAGTATCGCATTCTTTTTGAGAAATTGTATTATACAGCAGAGAATTTAGCTAATTATTGAATTTTTAACAACAGCGAGTGCCATTTCAGTTATCAGTTGTCAGTTGCCAGTTATTAGTTATGAGTACATCCTGCAATAGGGAGGCAATAAATACGGAATATTGTTTTTTTATCTATAGCGCTATGTCTTTTGGTTAAGACAAGAAATTTGGGTTGTAAGGGAACAGGGAATAGAGAAATTTTCTAAGGTATTTGCGTAGCGCTATAGAATATACTTTAAATCTTTTTTTCATACTTTTTTTTGCTCTATCTCTTCTCTATTGTTTACTACCTGTTTCTGTCAAAACTCTAATTTAATTGATTGGATATAATACCAATTTGGAAAAATAATTTTACGAATAATAAGATAAATTAAAATACTTTATAGGAAATGTTAATTGGACTAAAAAGATTAATTCCTAGCTAATAAATAGTATCAAAGCCATTCATTCTGACTCCTTACTCCTAATAAATAACCTAGTTATTTGTAGCAAATATTTATCAAATTGATGTAACATACTGCTTCAGCAAAGGTAAAAGAGTAAAATTGTTTTCTTGTTTTTCTATTAGAGAGCGTCGCTGCAAAGATTTAATGATATTCAACAAGTCTGAAGCTGGTATTTGTAAATTATCTAATAAGGTTGAAATAGTTGCTGGTTCGGTTGTGGTTGCTAGGTGAGAGATTACTTGTTTTTCTACTTCTGATAAACGGGAAAGTTGCTGATGTAATAATTCTTTGATGTCTGCGTCTAAAAATAGAGGGTCGTATTGAAATAATTCTGAGATATTTCCACTGAATAAGTCATTAATAGTTGTGGCAATTATATTTAACCAAGTGGGGTTGCCTTGATAAAAGTCAATCAATTTTTGCCATTGTTCGTCTACTTGTAAGTCTTGGTCTTTGAGAATTTTTGTAGCTGCTTGCTCATCTAAACCTTTGAGGTGTAATGAACGAATGGATGTATTTTTACCTTTAATAATTTCTCTGAGTTTTTCTCTACTAATTATTAGGCAACAACTCTGATGGGAGAGTTGGGCAATAAGTTGGAAAAATTGGCTGTAGTTTTCATATTCTGGAGTGTAATGACTTGCTAGTTTGCCACTACTAAATATTGTTTGGATGTCATCTAATATTATGAGGCAGCGGTGCTTTCTCAATTTTTCTAAAAGATGGGAATTTTCTGAGGTTTCGAGAGTGGAATTTTGGTTAGACATAAATTGAATGAGTCGGGTTTGAATTGTTTTGAGTTGTGGAGAGTCTCGGAGACTTTGCCAAATTATATAGTCGAATTTATTTTGAATATTTTTGATGAGTTGAAGAGCTAATGTTGTTTTGCCAATACCATTCATTCCGTGAAGCATCACTATTTTTTTTTGTTCTTGGAGAATCCATTTTTTGAGGGTTTTTATTTCCTGAGTTCTACCGTAGAATTTTTTATGGTCTGGTGCGTCTGAGAGGTCTATTTTTGGTCGAGGTATAGTCTGGGATTTGTTGATATTTGGTTGGGGAAAATTTTCAGGATTTATAGTTTCTGAGGAGGGGGAAGTTTCAGGGCAAAAATTTATATTCTTAATTCCTACAAAATCTTTTTCTATATTTGGTGATGAAACTATGGAAAACTGCCATCTATAAAATGTAGTGCGTAGATTAGATTTATTTACTTGTTCACCGAAAGTCTCTGAAAAGGTTTTCCATAATTCTGAAGCGACATCTCTGACATGACCATTAGTGCATTGAAATTCTTGAGCAATTTCCGAATATTTTTTACCTTGAAAAGTACCTCTTAATATTACTTGTTGGAGGTCGTCTAAATGTTTTCCTGTTTTGTTAAATATGAGATGGTCAGCTAAATTTAATATTTCTTGGATATCCATAGATAAGGTAAGTAGGAGAGTTTTGTATATTTTAATCCGACATTACCCTACACCATAAATTTTTTAACCAAATTTAATGACGAAAGAGAGATTTTTCAATCATTAAACTCCCTACTTTTACAGATTATTCCCTACTGACAATAAAAAAAATTTGTGATGGAATTGAAAAAGAGCAAACATTAAGTCGTTAAGTTGATTTATGACTGAAGAATCAGAGCTAGTTCAATTAATTATAGAGAATTTTTCTGAGATTCTGAGATATTTACAGCAACAATATGATGAGTTACCCCCGGAACTGAAAAAGGTTGTTGAAAGTATACCCGATTTTTTAAGTGATCTTGAAACAGATAGTCAACTTATTAACAAACGGGAAGTTTATGAAATTATTGCCGAATTTCTCCAAAAAAACTTAAATGAAGAACTACCTTTATGTCTGGATGCTACTCATATTATTTGCGAGGAAAATGACCCAAGGTTACTAAAAGAAAGAACTGGAGATGCAGAAAAACTTGCTGAGGATGCCAAAGAATTAATTTTAAGTATTAAAGTGCATTACGAGCTATTAAAGAATCTCACATATAATCGGAAAACTGAATTTTTTTATCATAAAAAAAATCAACCAGCAGTTAAAAAAGTAGAAGAGGAATTAGATTGGGATAGAATTCCTGGTGATGTCCGATCAAGCTATTTAATTGAAGGTCAAAAAATCTCAACTTTTAAACTTTATCCAATAGAGTAGAAAATTATGGAACAATTTTTAATAGCTATAGCAATAGCATTAGGATTAGCAGCAGTTGCAGTAGCTGTAGTAGCAAGATTTTGGAAGCAAATTCTAAAATGGGCGGAAGATAGCCTTTTTCCTTGGATTAAAACTAATATTCCATGGATTGAAAGTGAAGTAAGACAAGTATTTAGTGCTGTAGATAATGTTGCTGTTGCTACCCGTAATATTTTTCGTAAAGCGTGGGAAAAGTTACGTGAATATTTGCTAAAGCTAGTAATAAAACTAGAAAGAAAATCATCAGGTGAATGGAAAAAACGAGTCACATCTTGGAAAATAAAAATTGAATCTGGTCAAAAAGTTCCGGTAAGAACGGAGACAGAAGAAGTAGTAGATTGGGAGGATTTACCTCAAGATGTTCGTGAAGAGTGGTTAAAACAAGAGAAAAGTAAGGTTGAAATTGATGTAACTGAGTATCGCGACCGGGAAATTATGGAAATGTATACTTAGTCAAGTAGAATTTTTAAAAGGAAAAACTCTGACTATCTGGAGGTGAAAAAAAATGGATAAAAAGTTGGGTGAATATTTGCTACAGCAAGTAATAAAACTAGAAATACAATCATCAGGTGGATGGATAAAGCAAATCACATCTTCGGCAATCAAAATCTTTGAATCTGGTCAAAAAGTTCCGGTAAAAATTGACCTATAAAAAGAAGTAGATTGAGATGAAGTACCTCCAAATGTTCGTGCAGAGTTTTTACGCCATGAGAAAAGTCAGATTGAAATTTATGTAACTAAATCTCGCGATCGATAAATTTATGAAATGGATATATCTGCTTAGTCAAGTAGAATTTTTCAGAGGAAAAACTATGGCTTTTTATTGGTAAAAAGAAATGGATAATATAAAAATTGCTTTGCTTTCTATTTCTGGAATTATAGGTTTAGGTTCTGGAGCATTTTATTTTTTAAGCAAACAGAATGAGACAGAAACTTGCACCAATATTGATAGATAGTTTGAGGAAAGATTGGCAATTTCATTAGCAGAAAAGTTAGCCGAATCGACTGAAGAAGTTTTAGCAACACTTCAAGGTACATCAAATCCTATAATCACCGATAAAATTCGTGAAATAATTGATTCTGCTAGGTTAACTTTTACAAGATAAAAATCTATTAATGACATAGAGATTTGCCTAAAAGTAGATTATGTTAATGGTAAATCTTTCTCGGTAGCTACTAACTGGAACTGGGATGAATTACCACAAACAATTAGGTCTGAATTTCTCCGAAGTGATAATAATATAGTCAGTCGCCCCTGGTATTTTCCTTGGGATAACCAATAAATATTATCTTATTAATCCTATGTATCAATTCTTATAAAGAGTGAGGTATTAATTTCTAGGTTTTAGGTAACAAAAAATAGGGAATATAAAAATTGACAAAGCATATCTGGTAAAGTAATAAAGATTGTTTCATCATTCCTCCTCGCAATGACATTTGAACTTAATTAAACCCACCTAATTAGGGTTTGCTGAAAAAGTATTTTTGTTGAGGCAGAGAAATTCTATGCAATGTCCGTATAGAGTCAGAATAAATAGGAGTTATAGAGAAAGTAGTCGAAAAAATCGTAAGAGCGATCTTCCTGTCTCCCTTACCGCAAAATGCTCACTTTTTAAACTCTATCAAATAAAAAGCTGATACTTTTTCAAGGCTTCAAATTTCTAAAATCTTTATCTGTTCTTTATCTCTAAAAACTTTTAAATTTAATCAGGAAGCCATAATTATATTGGGTGCATCTCATATTTATTTGCCAAAATAATTTTTTCCTATTTTCTATTCCCTGTTTCCAGTTAAGTGTTCCCTAAAAGTGGTAAATTTTTGGCTTTCTTCACCCATTGAGATGCACCCATTATATTTTTGATTAACTGAGGAGAATTAATTTATGCCTACAGGATGGAAAAAAGTCATAAATACAGAAGAAACAAAAAGTACAAATTCCAACAAACCTCCCGAACAAACTTCCACTAATAAATCCT
>NZ_JAAHGB010000050.1:0-26256 GCF_010672695.1 Okeania sp. SIO1H4 | reverse complement strand
TTATATTTTTGATTAACTGAGGAGAATTAATTTATGCCTACAGGATGGAAAAAAGTCATAAATACAGAAGAAACAAAAAGTACAAATTCCAACAAACCTCCCGAACAAACTTCCACTAATAAATCCTCTGATCAAACAACTGAAATAAACAGAATGGAAATGTTTATTCCAGAAAATACTCAAAGAAGTTTAGACAATCTAATAGTTCCCTCAACCGTCAAAAATAGAATTGATACGGCACTGAATAGAATTAAATATCACGATATTTTATATCACCAATGGAACCCAAAAAGGCGTAGGTTGGGTTTCGTTCCTCAACCCAACAATAGTAAGGTTTTGTTGGATTTCACTCCGTACCGCTACGCGGAAGCAAGCTACAACCCAACCTACATTTTTAGGCGTGTCAGTCTACTACTTATATTTTTGATTAACTGAGGAGAATTAATTTATGCCTACAGGATGGAAAAAAGTCATAAATACAGAAGAAACAAAAAGTACAAATTCCAACAAACCTCCCGAACAAACTTCCACTAATAAATCCTCTGATCAAACAACTGAAATAAACAGAATGGAAATGTTTATTCCAGAAAATACTCAAAGAAGTTTAGACAATCTAATAGTTCCCTCAACCGTCAAAAATAGAATTGATACGGCACTGAATAGAATTAAATATCACGATATTTTATATCACCAATGGAACCCAAAAAGGCGTAGGTTGGGTTGAGGAACGTAGCTTGCTTCCCGTAAGGGTAACCCAACAATAGTAAGGTTTTGTTGGGTTGAACGGAGTGAAACCCAACCTACATTTTTAGGCGTGTCAGTCTACTACTTATATTTTTGATTAACTGAGGAGAATTAATTTATGCCTACAGGATGGAAAAAAGTCATAAATACAGAAGAAACAAAAAGTATAAATTCCAACCAACCTCCCGAACAAACTTCCACTAATAAATCCTCTGAAAAAACAACTGAAATAAACAGAATGGAAATGTTTATTCCAGAAAATCCTCAGAGAAGTTTAGACGACCTAATTGTTCCCTCAACCGTCAAAAATAGAATTGATACAGCACTAAATAGAATTAAATATCACCACACTTTATATGAACAGTGGAACTTAAAAAGTATAGACCCTCGCGGTCAACGTACCACAATTAATTTATTCGGATTACCAGGTACAGGTAAAACATTTTGTGCAGAAGCTATCGCTCACTTTTTAGGCAAAAAAATTATCAAAGTTAATTATGCAGAAATTGAGTCTAAATATGTCGGTGAAACTCCAAAAAATATTACCGCAGCTTTTGACAAAGCGAAAGAAACAGACTCAGTTTTGTTCTTTGATGAAGCTGACTCTATCCTCGGAAAAAGATTAACGAATGTCACTCAAAGTTCCGATCATGGAGTTAATGTTAGTCGCTCTGTAATGTTACTTCAGTTAGACAAATTTGATGGAGTAGTAATTTTTGCCACTAACCTCGCCAAGAATTATGATGGTGCATTTGTGCGCCGAATTTTGGCACATATTGAATTTGAATTACCAGACAAAGAATGTCGAATTAAACTATGGCAATATCTACTGCCAAAAGAAGTACCAATTACAGAAGATGTGAATCTAGAATGGTTAGCAAATGAATCAGAAGAACTTGCTGGAGGTGATATTTTAAACGTTGTAATTGCAGCAGCAAGTCGAGCAGTGATGAGAGAAGGAGAAGCTCAAAAAGTTTCCCCTTTTGACTTAGCTGAAGAAATCAAATTTGTGCGAGAAGCAAAGACAAAAATTGGTTCTCCTCACTATGAAACTAATCAACAAAAACCAAAAATTAAAGAGACAATAATAGAACCAGATGATTTATCTCCAGAACTTCGCGATCGCGACAGCGGAACGGAGTTCTATCGTTACGATAAAGCGATTTCAGAAATAGATAAATCTGAGGAAAATTTATCGGAAGTAGATTGATAAATATCTCTTGCTTTAGGGAACAGGGAATAGGGAGCAGGGAATAGAAAAGAAATCAAGATAGGTGAACTTCATTAACCTGAGAAAAACTATATCTATTCAAGAAAATAGAATTGTTAAGGCCAAAAAATCACAAAGGATATTCCAAATATATCAGGTACAGATATTATACCATTTTGATAAATGTTTGTTACAAATGGTAGGGAAGTTGCATGCAAGGTCCGTACGAAAGAAGGATGAGGGAAGAAGGAAGAAGGAGGAAATATCAAAAAAAAAGGGGAAAACAATAGATATAAATATCTAAAATGAATTGGAGCAGCTATTTTTAAGCATACCTGGTCGATATCTACCTTTTTGTAGCATTCTTTTTTCAAATTGGTATTAGCCACCTATTTTTGTAGTGCGGGTATCTTGCCTGCCATAACTGTACCTCACCCAGATAGAATTTTCTGTAATAATAGCTATTTATATTGACTACTGACTATTGACTACTAAAAATAACCCAAATATTTGTAGAAAAAATTTATCAATTTAGTATAATTTCTTGCTTTTCTCTTCCTTCAAAAAAATTGGCGATTGCTTACTTAAAATATGCAAAATCTAAACTAATCAAACTATCGTAATTCTCAAGAATGGTGAGGTACAAAATTAGCAAGTTTTAGGGAAAAGGGGATAGAGAATAGAAAAGAAGAAAAACAGCTATAACTGAGTAACCTGATAAACTCTATAAATATACTAATGAAAAAAAATCCAGAAAATTTCTTAACCTTTTCCTTTTTACTTCTTCCTTCTTGCCTCTTGATTAAATAACTCCAGAAATTTTTTAACTTCTTGCTTATTCAATAACTTCTTCCTTCTTCCTTCTTACTTCTTACTTCAAATAATTCCTGTTGTAAACGATAAATAATTGTATCCGGTTCAACCTGACTTAAAATATCCTGAATAACTATATCTTGTCCCAAAGGTCCCCAAGTACAACCCTTTTCCAAATAAACCTTAGTAGCTCTACCAATAGCATAAATTCCATAAGCTGCAATAGAAGCTTGAGTAATAGCAACTCCTGCATAAGAAGTAACACCAACCTTTCCTAAACCTAATAATAAACTACTTCCCAACTCCCCTAATAACATACCACCTTCACTAAATATAATTATTTTCCAAAGTTTACCTGCTTCATAGCTAGTCATGGGCAAATTATAGAGACGAGACAAAGAGCGAATTAAAGCTAAATCTATTACAGTAGTTCCCATCACATCAATAATAGCAACAGGATTAATAGCAACAGCTAAAGCTTTATACTTAGCAAAATCCCAGATTAAATCATCAGCTTCATCTTGTTTAATCTTAACAGTTTTATGGGCAATACTTACCTCAGCTTCTCTTGCTTGTACTAACGCATTTAACGCTAAAAGCGATCGCCCTTCCCGCTCTAAAATAGTAATTATTTTTTGTTTCAACGGATCTATTTGAGGCGATGGAGTTTCCCATTCGTGAGTCACATTACCATCAGGCCATTCAATTTTTACAGGTATAGGAGCTGGTTCTGCTGAGACCATTACTACTTCTGTCGGAGAATAAATATTTTCTAATTCTTCTGATTTATCGGCAACAATATTTTGCAAATTTTTATAAATATCTTCTCGTTCAGCTTCTGTATATAAATCAATTTTATTAAACACTAAAATTAGCGGTTTTTTAGCCTTCCTTAATTCACACAAAGCATCATATTCAGTGCGGGTAAGATCACCAGAAACAACAAATAGAATTAAATCTGCTTTGCGAGTAACTTCCTTAGCCATTTCTCCACGAACTTGACCTGCTACTTCATCTAATCCAGGAGTATCTATTAAATCTATTTTTGCTGTCTCTTGTTGATGAGAATTAATAAAAATATTAGGTGTCCATCTAATCGCACGAGGCCATTGAGTCACACCATTTAGAGGACCTGTTTCTAATATTTTTTCACTTAATAAAGCATTTAAAACTGCTGATTTTCCACGACTTACAAGACCAAAAACTGCTATTTGGATTACTCCTTGGTCTAGCTTATCGATGTTGGATTTTAATAAATCTAATTGAGTTTTTAAGGAGGATAAAAATTCAGAAGTTATTGTTTTTTGTGCCGTATTTTGCAAAGCAGAATATCTATTTAGAGCTTTTCGTAAACTTGCCCTAGCACGTTTCCAGTGTTGTTGACCTTGTTTCTGGTAATTTTCTGGGGATTGATAATATTCTGTCACTATTTCTGAGTAAATATCTGAGTTAGTCAAGGCTATATTTAATAGGGAAGAAGGAAGAAGGAATAAGTAAGAAAGGAATCAGGTTTTTGAGTAACTTATATAGCAGAAGGAAGAGGGAAGAAGGCAGGAAGGAATCAGGTTTTTGAGTAATTTTTATTTTTATTATATAGCAGAAGGAAGAAGGAAGAAGCAAAAGGCAAGAAATAAGAAGGCTTTAGTTCTCTAGGAGAGAAGGAAAAATCTAGCTTTGTCTAAGTTTTAAGCTTTTGATATGTCAAATACATTAATGGCAACTGCTATATATAGAAATTCCATTTTAGTTGTGAAAAAAATTTTTCGGAATTATCTAAAAGGGAACGAGGGCAGAGAGTTTCATTTTTTTGACAAAGCATTTAGAATTACTATACTTAACTTTTTTTATGCTTTTTTAATTTACAAGAGATAATTTTACAGTCAAGAAAACTACTAAATTTATGAAAGCTAGATTATCTTTTTCTTTTGGGTTTAATACCCCGGTTTAATACCCCAGCGTCTACATGGTGTTTTCAATTAGTTGTGGTTTGACTCTCCATCCATTTTTTCCTTTTTCTTCCTTTCTTCTTCCTTCTTCCTTCTTCCTTTATTCTGCCTGAGTTTGCAGAAGTTCCACTTTTTTCTGCTGTGGCAAAATATGATTTATTACTTGAGGAACAAAAGATTTTAAGAAATTATTTTGTTGAGTTTGGCTAAATACACTTTGTAGAATTTTGCTTAATTTCTCTATATTCAGAGAATTACTATTTGTCTGAGTTTGAAAATATTCTACTAAACTAATACCTGCGACTCTTGTTAGATAAGCAGCACTTACAGCTTGAACTGCACCACCTGCTACAAAAGTTATAGTATTACTTTTCAGGATAGTAGTTAATGTTTTTGTCGAAATTTCTACTAAGCCTAATTTTAGCATTAGCTCTGCTATAGTTCCTGCTACTTGCTTGCCTTGTTCGAGGGAAAATTTTTGCTCATATATAGCACTTAAATCTACTATTAATTGAGCATTTATAGCTGCTGTTGCTAATAAATCTAAAGCTGGAACTGGATTAGCAAATGCTGTTGCTGCAGCTATCCATTGATACTGTTCAATTATCGGAATAGCACGTTCTCGCCTGACCTGATTTAATATACTCTTCGCTTCAAGTGTAACTATTTCTGCTTTTCTTTTAGTAGTTGCCCAGACTAATTTTTCTGTTTCTTTTTCTAATATTTGATTCAGTTTTTCGATCAATCCAGATATTTCTGGTAATGGTTGTTCTGTAGATTCTTTAATACTCCCATCTTGCTGATGTTTTCGTACTTTAACGGAGTTAGGTTTGGCAGAAATTCCTACTAAATTTTCTTCTGAGTTAATGGTAGATAAAGTCTCTTTTAGTTTCTGTAATATCTGGGGTTTTTGGTCTGGCAAATATTGGTCTTGTTTATTCCAAACTAGGATAAAACTTTGACCGAGAGATGTTAATTTTGATAATGCTTGATATTCTGAATCTGTTAAGTCACCTGTAGTAACAAATAATATTAGGTCGTAAGGTGAAAGAGGATTAACTTGAGTATCTTCATCTGTTGTCATCCATTCTTCCTGCCATGTTAAATCGCTAATTTCTAACTTTTGAGAATTAGTAGATAGCCATTGAGAATTCAATATTTCAGCTAAAGAAGTTTTACCTACTCCTCGATAACCACTCACTACTATACTTAATTCTTTTCTTTCTAGTTCGTTAGTTAATGTGGTTGCTTGTTGACGTAGTTGGCTAATTTCTTCAGATTTGTTACTGCTGTTTATTTCCTGGGAAACCTTATCTAGAGTAATAACTGATAAGGCGATCGCTTCCTCTGCTATTTCTTTTGTTGGTGGTGCAATTATAGTAGCTTTATGGAGTGTTTTAGACCGTGGTTTTTTTAACAACAAAACTCCTAGACCTGCTGCCATAATTCCTAACATAGTAACTCCGCCAAATTCTGCCACGGAATGTTGGACACTATCTAATAACCATAATAGTAGAGATAATCCGATGCCTCCTACTAATATTGGTCTTTGTAATTTTATAGCCATTTTTATTATCCTCAGAAACTTCTTTAGTTATTCATTTTATCATGTTCAGCTTATTACTATCTTAACTCTTCTTCTAAGTTATTTTTATAATCAATCTATGATTAAGTTATTTAGCTGTATTGTAATTTTCCTAGATTGATTGAGCCTTAAATTCATATATAATAAATGCGGGAAATGTGAGATGAAGTTGGATGGAAATAACTACTATTTTTTCAATGTGTGTGCAATGTTTGTGTCATAAGACCTAGAAACTAGGCCCACCTCAATCTTGAACAACAGTTTTATATCAGGAAAGGCAGAGGGCAGGAGGCAGAAGGCAGAAGGGAATTCTGACTCCTGACTCCTAAGAAATACCCTAACTATTTGTAGCAAACATTTACCAAACTTGGTCTAATAGTGAATGGGATATATATCAAGTATTTTTAGGGTTGTTATTATACCAATTTCCAAAATAATGCAAGAAATTATTCAAGACTTCAGTTATTAAGAAATAAGTCAGGAATAGTAATGTTTTTAAGGATTAGTTTGTCAAGAGCGAAGACATCTTATACCAGTTTTATATGAGGTTGCATAGAATTTGAAATTCATTCAATCGATCTATATCTATCTACACTTACCTGCGGTAAATTATGCTTGAAATATTATTCTATGTAGCTGAATTTCAATTTTGTATTATTCCTAATAACCCTACTCTCAATAAGATGTAGCAAGAATGTTGATATTTAGTAAGTTCATAAGCAAAATTAATTACAGATCCTATTTACTTATTATTCCCTGTTCCCTCTCTTAACTAGGAAATTTATTTTCACGACTACTTATTAGTAAATAAGTAAGCATTCTGCATTCAGCAGTCAGCTATCAGCTCTTGAGAAACATCTACATTTCCCGCCATAGAATTGTATGAATTGAACTCAAACTCATCGTTCTTGTGGTTCATTCTTTGATTAAAATGTAATAAAAGTCAAACAAATGTTTACTTCATTGATTAAAAAGCTAAGAGCTGAATACTTACAATAATAGCTTATTTGATTTTTATTGCTGACCGCTGAAGCGCTAATAGTTGTTTGCGCAGCAGTCCGCAGGAAATGCTTACGTCAATAACATCTACAGAACAACCTACTCAACTATCTGCAAATATCCCTTTTAATTCTAACCAAAATAAGATGGCTCATTACCTGATTTCCACTTAATATTACAACCAATACTTGGCTTTTGTTCTTCACCTACAGATTTTTCTGCTAAAACTGCATCTAAAGCTGCTCTTAAATCACTCCCTGTAACTGGTTGATTATTACTAGGACGACTATCATCTAATTGTCCTCTATATACTAATTTAAAATCAGCATCAAATAGGAAAAAATCTGGAGTACAAGCAGCAGTGTAAGATTTTGCAACTTCCTGAGTTGCATCAAAACAATAGGGAAAATTAAACCCTAGTTCTAATGCCATTTCCTTTAGTTTATCTGGAGAATCATCAGGGTGAGTTTCAATATTATTGGAACTAATAGCTAAAATTCCTACATTTTTTGGAATGTAATCTTTACCAATTTTAGCAAGTTCTGCTTGAACGTGCTTAACAAATGGACAATGACGACAAATAAACATGACTAAGAGTGCTTTTTTTCCCTCAAATGTTGATAGGGAAATGGTTTCCCCGGAAACTACATCCGGTAACTGAAAATCTGGAGCTGAAGTGTCTAATGTCAGCATTGTAGAAGCGGTTAAAGCCATAGTTATTCCTGTTATAATTTTCATTATAAGAAAAAACTACCACATTTTTATCAAAATAGGGAGTAGGGAGTAGAGGGAAAGAATTGATTATTTATCTACGGTAGTTGATTTGATTTTTATTATTGGAAATGTTTAGTATATATACATTTCCTCACTTTATTTCTTATTCCTTATTTCTAGAAAAATATTTGATAGAATTAAGGTACTAAGCTTTTCCTCCTTTCTTCTTTCCTTTTCACTGTTCCTTCTTGATCTTGAGAACTACTGAGATTTTTTTCACTAGAACAAATCTCTAATACTAATTATCACCCCATGAATGCCACAAAAAATCCATGAGAAATTTCTTTTGATAAAAACCAGTCTCTATCATATTTTCTATATATAATCTATAGATTTTATCCCTTTACTTGTGATTACTTATTCCTGGGAAAATCTGTGACAGAACAAGGTACTAAGCTCTTCTTCCTTCCCTCTTCCTTCTGCCTCCTGCCTCCTGCCTCCTGCCTCCTGCCTTCTTTTAAGATACTCTTTGCAATGGAATTTCAACTCTGAAAGTAGTTCCTTTGCCTATTTCACTTGCAAAATCTATTGTTCCATTATGAAGGTCTACACACTGTTTCACAATTGATAATCCTAATCCTGTTCCTGCTATTTTACCTACATTACTTGCTCTGTAAAAAGAGTCAAACAATTTTTTTTGATTTTCAACTGGAATACCTATTCCTTCGTCCTTAATCAGAAAAATAGCTTCTCGATCATTCAAAGTTAACTGAAAATTCACCTTCCCTCCTGTAGGTGAATACTTAATAGCATTTGATAATAAATTATTTAAGATATGCCGAATTAATTTCTCATCTATTAAGAAGAACATCACATCATTCTTTTTCGACTTAGCTTGAGATTTATGTTGAAATTTTTTGTGAATTTTGAAATTTATTATATGTTTATCGCTAGCAGTAATTTTGATAGATTCAGTAATATGAGAACAAACTTTAATCAAATCCACAGGTGCTGGTTTATATTTCAATTTTCCAGCATCTGCTTTACCAATAAATCGGACATCATTTAACAATTCAAGCATTTCTTGTGTAGACTCTTCAATATATACTAAATATTGGTCTTTTTCAGTTTCAGTAATTTCCGAGTCATAGGATCTGAGTAATTGAGTAGATAATAATACTGTATTTAGAGGATTACCAAATTCGTGAGTCACCATTGAAAAAAAACGACCCCTTAGTTCTCTTAAATCTCGTTCTTGTTCTAAAGCTTGACGTATTTCTTCTTCCTCTTTTTTGCGCTCTGTAATATCTCTGCCTATATAAACAAAATTATATATTCCTTCTACATTGGTTTGAATAACCGAACAAGAAAGTTGAACAATAATTTTATCTCCTATTTTATTCTGACAAATTAATTCTATATCTTGAGAAATTTGTTCTTTTAAAAATATATATTTTTGGCGTGCTTTATGTAGTAATTCTTCTTTGGGAATAACCATAGAGATATTTTGACCTACCAATTCTTCCTTTGTATAATCAAACAAAATTTCTGCTGCACGGTTAACAGTTTTAATTATCCCCGCACTTGTTGTTACTAATAAAGCATCCGCCATAGAAGTAATAATTTTATTGATATAATCCTCAGAAGCAGCTAAAGAACTTAATAAAAGATTAGATTCATTTGAATTTTGAACTAACTTCTGCTGCATTACCATTTTTTCCGTTACATCTTCGACTAATACTATTAAGTTTTTTTCTAGACAATTTTCATTAAAATCTGCAATTATAGATATATTGATATACAGAGGAGATTTCTCTTCCAAAGACCTAGCTACTCCTTCATATTCAAAACTTTCTTTTTGCCCATTAATCACTTCCTCCAGAAGCTCTTCAACTCCTGCTAATTCTGGAAAACTATGACGAATATCTTCACCTAAAACTGCTAATTTTGGAGGAGCGGAAAATTTGTTTAACCCATAAGATACCTCTAAAATTTTTAACTCGGAATTAATTATCAAATACTCAGTTTGACGATATGCTAAAAGTTTTTTTAATAGGTTAATCATGGGTTATTTCAGTTATCAGTGATCAGTTATCAGTTAGCCTCCTCAGGAGGAACCACACTAATAGTATCTATGCAATAAGGAAGCTTATGCAATAAGGAGGCTTGAAATCAGGAATATTCTATTTATTTTTTTATCCCCTTAAAAAGCTATCCCTGATAAGGAACTCCTGAAAACCTTGTGGGGAGTGTGGGGGGCAAAAATCTTGTCTAAAGTTCTCAAAAAAATGTATTTTTCAATATACTTCTCTTCTAAAAAAGTCGCTCCAAGACATGCACATAACTTGTCTATTTTGTCAAGTTTTATCTAAAAAAAAATGTTGATAAAGCATAGTTGAAAAGGGAGGCTTTAGACCACAATTTATCGGTAATTTTTATCATTTATTTCTGCATAGAGATAGATAATTTTATCAAAATAATTGGGTCGCGCAACCTCGCCTTTTAAGGCCAATTTTTTTTGGAGGTTTGCTCAAATCTCTGTTACAAAAATAACTTCAGAATTTATAATTCTGACTTCATTAATCATCCTATTTTTTCTAGCATTCTATATGATAATTTCTCGAATATTTCATCTACATTCTCCCCAGTTTTAGCTGATGTAGAATATGTCGCTATCACTCTTTCATCTTCCTGATGCTCGAATTTTGATAATAGTTGATTGATTATTTCTACATCAACCAAATCTGATTTATTTAAAGCTAATATAGCTACACTTTTAGGATTTACTGATAAAAATAAATCTAATCTTTCCGAAAGATTTTCGATAGTTTCTTGACGGGTGACATCTGCTACAACTATTGCCCCACTAGCTCCTTGTAAATAACTAGGAGCGATCGCCTTAAATTTAGTATGACCTTCTAGATCCCAAATTAATAACTGCAAAAAATTCTTTTTTTCTGCTTCTGTTTTGGGTAAATCAACTTTTTTACGAGAAATTTTTACCCCTACCGTAGAAAGATATTGGTCACTAAACTGTCGATCGACAAACTTACGAATAAGACTAGTTTTTCCCACACCAAAATCACCAACAAGACAAATTTTTTTCGAGATCATATTTCTAGCTAGTTGTCTTTTTCACTTGGTTCAAACAAATCAAATGTTACGCACCTACTCAATAATAGTGGTTGATTGTACTCCACACCTTGAGGCGAGTTTGTTTGTCCAGTTACTTCTAATCGTCTGGCATCCACTCCCTGTTTTACCAAAGCATCCCTAACTGTATATGACCGTTCAAGGGCCAACTGCTCATTAATATTGGAACTGCCAGTACGATCTGTATGACCTATTATTCTAAGATGTTTTTGAGGATATTGGGTAAGAAATTCTTGAATCTGGGCCATTGTGTCTATATAGACAGGGTGAAGTTTGGCTGAACCCAGATCGAAGTAGATGCGAGTTTTCAGTTTAAGTGGGCTGAGTTTAGTTGTGCTGATTACTGATTTTACTCCAGGAACTTGCTCAATTTTACGAATAATTATCTGAGAATCTGCCATATCCATCACTGTTCCTTTGACTGTAACTCTACCTTCTCCATATTCAGTGCTGATGGACACACCTTCCATTTGATTTAATACTCTTGTAAGTCTATCTACCTCATCGCTTATTTCTGAAGCGTCCTGTGGTCTTCTAACAGCTGTTATTTGATTATGTACTTCTAAATTGTAGGGACTAGCTTGTTTTTTAGCTATTTTTGCTGCTCTATTTCGTAGATTTTGATTTGGCAGTTGTCCAGTTAGAATTAAGGAACCTCGCTTTACTTTTGCACCTATTCTATAAATAGCTAACTCTGGAATATTAGACCAAGCTTCCCTAGTTCTTGCTTCAATACCACGATAAAGTCTACTGTAATACTGATAGATACCCCAAGGTATGAATATTAGGCTCAAAATTAATCCACAAACTATTAACAAGGCAGTGGGAGGTTTAGAAATTTGTAATTTCTGATTTTCTTGTACATTTTCTATATCCATTAATGATTTTAATAACAACTGAATTGAGGCAGGAATAGTATCAGGGTCTCCTGCAAAAATTTTAATATATTTACCATAATCAATAACAATTTTGCTCAGTATTTTTCGTAATTCTTTGATAAACGATTTGTTTGTTTGCCCTCTTATTACTACAGCCAAATAACAATATCCCGCAACTTCTAAGATAATTTTTGAATCCCCATATTCAATTTCATTTAGTTCAGAAAAATCTCCAGACTGAGCAATACAATCATTCACAAAACTCCGAATAGCTGTTAACATTCCTGCTAGCATTTCTGATTCCAATCTATCTTGTCGAGAATGTTGAACTTCAGAAATTACTAAGCCAGATTCTTTGTGGATGAGAAACACAGCTTGGACAGTAAAAATCATTACTTCTGATATGATTAATTCTGCTTCTGAAACTCCTTGGAAAATTGCTTGAATTTTGCGTCTTATTCCTTTGAAGCTAAACGTTTCTGAAATCTTATCGTTAATTTCTCGAATTTCTTGTGTCATATATTTAGAAATGGTGCTGCCCATGACAGGATATAAAGCATCTACTATAGAATTTGGCTCTAAAGTAATTTGATCTTTAATTGCTCTACCCATTTCTGGTGCTAATGCTTGAGAAATTTGTCGCGGATCTATTCTAATTTGTTCTCTAATTGCTGCTCCCATTTCTGGTGCTAATGCTTTGGCAATTTCTTGGGGATAATTCTGTATGGCAGAAGAAATTGCTACTGGCAATAATGGTGCTAATACTTCACTAACTGACTGTTGGTCTTGCTCTGTTTTTTTAGTAATAATGATGTCTATGATTGGTGCTATTGCATCTGCCATTGCTTGAGGTTCTTGTTTGATTTGTGCTTCTATTGAAGGTGCTAATAATGGTGCTAATGATGAAGTTATTGCCTGTTGGTCTTGCTCTGTTTTTTTAGTAATAATGATGTCTATGATTGGTGCTATTGCATCTGCCATTGCTTGAGGTTCTCGTTTGATTTGTGTTTCTATTGAAGGTGCTAATAATGGTGCTAATGATGAAGTTATTGCCTGTCGGTCTTGTCTAAATCTTTTTTGTATAGCTCGATCAATAACTGGGGCAATTGTCTCTATGACTTCTGCTTCTGTTTGACCTAATTGTAAGTTTTGTGAGAATAAAGGAGTTAGTACATTATTGAATTCATCTTGATTATAATTAAATTTTTTTACTCCCTGGCTAGTATTTAGTTTCCGAATTAACCTAGCTAATTGAGAGCCAAATAAAATATTTTGTAAGTCTTCAAAAGCTTCTAATTCTGCATCATATTGTTGTCGATAGTCTGATAATTCTGGTGATTTTTGTGGGGCAAGTAATGGTTTTTCTATACCTGGTTCTTCTGCTTGATTATTAGTATATTTACCCTCAACATTAATAATATTATCCTGGTCTTCTTCTGGCTGTTTTGTGATTCTCTGATGGGTTGAATTTTGATGATTTTCTGTTTGATTTACTGCCGTTTCTTGAAAATCTATATCTTCTTGAGAGTTAATTGATTCTGCTGTTAAATCTTCCGAAAAATCGGTAATATTATCCCAGTCTTGTTCTGACTGTTTTGTGATGTTATGATGGATTGAATTATGATGATTTTCTGTTTGATTTACTGCCGTTGACTGAAAATTTGTATTCTCTTGATAATTAATTGATTCTACTGTTAAATATTCTGGAAAATCGGTAATATTATCCCGGTCTTGTTCTGACTGTTTTGTGATGTTATGATGGATTGAATTATGATGATTTTCTGTTTGATTTACTGCCGTTTCTTGAAAATCTATATCTTCTTGAGAGTCCGTTGATTCTGCTGTTAAATCTTCCGAAAAATCATTAATGTTCTGATGGATTGAATTTTGATGATTTTCTGTTTGATTTACTGCTGTTTCTTGAAAATCTATATCTTCTTGAGAGTCCGTTGATTCTGCTGTTAAATCTTCCGAAAAATCAGTGATGCTCTGATGGGTTGAATTTTGATGATTTTCTGTTTGATTTACTGCCGTTTCTTGAAAATCTATATCTTCTTGAGAGTTAATTGATTCTACTGTTAAATCTTCCGAAAAATCAGTGATGCTCTGATGGGTTGAATTTTGATGATTTTCTGTTTGATTTACTGCCGTTTCTTGAAAATCTATATCTTCTTGAGAGTTAATTGATTCTCCTGTTAAATCTTCCGAAAAATCAGTGATGCTCTGATGGGTTGAATTTTGATGATTTTCTGTTTGATTTACTGTAGTTTCTTGAAAATCTATATCTTCTTGAGAGTTAATTGATTCTCCTGTTAAATCTTCCGAAAAATCATTAATGTTCTGCTGATTTTGTTCCGGGTGTTTTGTGATTCTCTGATGGGTTGAATTTTGATGATTTTCTGTTTGATTTACTGTAGTTTCTTGAAAATCTATATCTTCTTGAGAGTCCGTTGATTCTGCTGTTAAATCTTCCGGAAAATCAACTAAGTTTAAATCCACCAATAAACTCAACAAGCGTCTTAACTGTTCAACTGTTTCCGTATTCAGTTCAACAGATTGATTATGATTAATATCTTGTGATTTATTAATCGATTTTTCGTTTAAGTAAGCCATCTATATTCCGATCATTTATGATGGTTGTCTGAGATTAAAAGCTCTTTTTCTAAATCTTTATCTGCTGCTTCTTTGAGTTCGCTCACAAACTCAGTTTTTTTCATTCTCATGCCAACTTCAAACATTATTTCTGCTAAATCATCCCGTGATACTTTCACATCCTTAAGCAAAGAAAAGCGCTTTTCAAGTTCTTCAAATATTTGGGTTTTTAAATGACTAACATCATTCTGTAATTTCTCCCTTGTTTGTGATAAATCTTCCCGTAGAGAAGTTGTTTGATTATCAATAATTTCATTTAAAGCTTCTTTAGTAGTAATAATTTTGCGATTTACTCGCTCAATTTGTTGCTTAGTTTCCACAACATCTTCTTGAGTATTTTGGATATTTAAGTTAATATTCCTAATCTTTTTCTCTATAGAATCAACCGTAGCTTGAAGTTCTGTAGAAAAAGCACTTTTTACTTGTTCTATTTGATTTTTAGTTTCTTGTTTGACAGAGGATAATTCTGATTCTAGCTTTTCAAAACGATTTTCGTACTCTCTGAGCTTAGGGCCAAATATTATATCACGAATCTTGTCAATATTTCCCAGTCTTTCACGCATTTCTTCCTTACTTAATTCGGCCATATTTTCTCCTTATGTTACGAACTGCCAGAGTTCGGGATAATAAATGTTAAAAATATACTTTCTGATATTACCACTTAGTTTAGTATTTTACCGGATTGATTTATTTACGAAATTATATTAAGGCTAACCATATTTTTAACTTTAACCGTACAGCTTAATAATGACCACCTTTGAAAAACCTAGCCAAAGACAGGACATTTCTAAGGTTGTCTCTCAAAGGTTGCATATCCAGTCTGAAGTGACTACGTTGGCAGGTCACTACCCATGGATGTTGGTGGCACAGATGACGGTGGCATGGATGTTGGTGGCGCAGATGACGGTGGTACAGTATCCGTTCCTGAACTTGGTTTTCGCCTTGGCTTAGTTTTAGGCTTATTTCCTTATGTATGTATTATTGCTTGATTAGTGTTATTGCCTAGTGATTTTTGGGATTGGTTGATTCAAAAATTACAATCTAAACAAATTAAAAGTATTAAAATTTATTATAATCCTGATGCTAGTACATACCAAAAAATCTTAAATTTACTTTGCTGCTTTTTGTTTTTACCAAAAGAATTAGTTTTCTCAGCCAAAACGCAACCTGAAATTTATATAGCAATGAAAAACAGTAATTCATGGTTATTAGTCGAACATTAAGGCCATCAATATCTTCAATTTTCAGGCATTAATTTATCTGTGTAATATTTCTCCTGTATTTCGACCTTTAACTTTAGTTTTGAGTTTACCTATAATTACAACTATAGGCAAAAAAATATGCGCTGAACTCAACAATATCAATAGTAATTTTCATCAATTGATTTCCCAATTACAGTATCGGAAAAATTCAGTTTATCCAGCCAATTATCAGAATCTTATTGCTTTATTGCTTCTAGGTTTCGTATTGCTCTGGAATCTTAATAGTATTTCCCCCAAAATATTCCCTATCCCCAAAATAGTCAGAACAACTAATTTAATTCTCAGATTAGACCAAAGATGGGGTATGTTTGCTCCTTATCCCTCACGAGAAGATGGTTGGTATGTCATTCCAGGTAAACTTAAAAATGGTAAAAAAATTGATTTATTTAAAAATGGTCAACCTGTGATTTGGGATAAACCATTATTAGTTTCATCAACTTATCCTAATGTACGCTGGCGTAAATATATGATGAAAATTTGGTTGAAGCGTCATGCTGCTCATCGTCTTTATTATGGTAAATATTTGTGCCGTGACTGGAATAGTAAATATAAAGGTGAAGAACAACTTGATAATTTTGAAATATTTTTTATGTCAGAAAAAACTTTGCCAAACTATCAAACTCCTGAACTCAAAAAAGTTTCGATTCATAAACATTATTGCTTTAAGAAACCCGATCAATAATTAGGGTCTGCTGAAAAAGTCTTTTAGTAGGGGTAGGAGACAGGATACAGGATACAGGAGACAGGAGACAGGAGACAGGAGACAGGAGAAATGGACCGGGAGACAGGAGACAGGAGACAGGAGACAGGAGAAATGGATCGGGAGCGAGGAGGTAGGAGTAACAATTGTCAATTTGGGATTTTTCTGCCCAACTCTTGCCATTAATACTAACTTTTTGAGCGTTTTAGAGGTGATACCAGGCAATTTTTTAGACAAAAAAAAAGGCTTAAGCCTTTACCTGTCAATGCTTTGAGGATTAATTAGCAATCCCTAATTAGACATATCCGAAAAAGATATAAATTTTTGCCTAGAGTAGAGAACAGGGGGTAGGGAATAAAGAACAGGCACAAAACATGATTTATTTGGTGGCATTACTGAATCAAGGGATAGTTCTTTGTGACGTTCTCCTACATCAAATCAAAGATTATGATGTAGGCTTCCCAACCTCGCGGATAGGGCTTTCTGTTTCACAGGGAGTGCAACCACTTAACCCTCACCAGACAGAGATGATGAGACCCACCACCTTTTTGTACTGAACAATTCTGTACTCCGATACACACCCTCAAGAGTTTTACCTTTTCACGGGCCGACCGCGAACTTCATGAATTGAACCCCATACTCGCTATTTGTTTTCTATGTGCTGTTATCAAGTGCGTATTACCGCTACTCCTGATATAATCACCAATAACACAAAAAAGCACACAATGCAAGAAATAATTGGACCCTACGCGGTTTATTTGTTGGTCGGCAATTCCCCTCCCGTTAACATTTGTATAACGGGAGACCCCTTGCCGACATCAAAGTTGGAAATGGAAAATCTCGATCACTGTACACTAGAACTAATGACCTTTAAATTTTAAATAGCAGTCAGCAGTCAGCGGTCAGCGGTCAGCATTAGGACTTTTTTTTACGCCCTGGAAATTTCAACCCCGACTCAACCATCCAGGGTATTAGTTGCCGGGGTATAAACCCAAAGTCAAAAAGCTGAAATGCTGAAATGCTGATAGCTAGTTTACTTTTGACTTAATTCAAAAATCTATGACTACAACTGTACAAGTAAAAACAGAGTATGAAGCAATTATTGGTCTAGAAACCCATTGTCAACTTAGTACCCAAACCAAAATTTTCTCCGCTTCATCCACAGAATTCGGTGCCCCACCAAATAGCAATATTGACCCAATATGTATGGGAATGCCTGGAGTATTACCCGTACTTAATCAAAAAGTCCTAGAATATGCCGTAAAAGCAGGACTTGCCCTAAATTGTCAAATAGCACCCTACAGTAAATTTGACCGTAAACAATATTTCTACCCTGACTTACCCAAAAATTATCAGATTTCTCAGTATGACCTACCCATTGCCGAAAATGGTTGGCTAGAAATAGAAATAGTAGATGAAGATGGCACTGCAAACCGCAAAAAAATCGGCATTACTAGACTACACATGGAAGAAGATGCTGGTAAGTTAGTCCATGGAGGTAGCGATCGCCTATCTGGGTCAACCTATTCAATGGTGGACTATAATCGTGCAGGTGTACCATTAGTAGAAATTGTATCAGAACCGGATATACGTTCTGGACTAGAAGCTGCAGAATATGCTCAAGAGCTACAGCGAATTGTCCGCTACCTTGGTGTGAGCGATGGTAATATGCAGGAAGGTTCTCTACGATGCGATGTGAATGTTTCTGTACGACCAGTAGGCCAAAAAGAGTTTGGTACAAAGGTAGAAATCAAAAACATGAACTCCTTTAGTGCTATACAACGAGCGATCGAATATGAAATTCAACGGCAAACTGAAGCTATTGAAGCAGGGGAAAAAATTGTTCAAGAAACTAGACTCTGGGAAGAGGGTTCTCAACTTACTATTAGTATGAGGGTGAAGGAGGGTTCTAGTGATTATCGTTATTTCCCCGAACCTGACATTCCACCTATTGAAGTCTCGACTCAGCAGTTAGATGATTGGAAAGTAGAATTACCAGAATTACCCGCACAAAAACGTCACCGCTATGAAAGCAAATTAGGTTTATCTGCTTATGATACTCGCGTGCTTACTGATGACTGCAAAGTAGCAGAATATTTTGAAGCAACAGTTGCAGCGGGAGGAAATGCAAAACAAGCAGCTAACTGGGTAATGGGGGATATTACTGCTTATTTGAAAAATGAAAAAATTAGCATTACTGATATTGGCCTTAAACCAGAAAATTTGGCCGAGCTAACTACAATTATTGAAGATGGTACTATCAGTGGCAAAATTGCGAAGGATATTCTGCCAGAATTATTATCAAAAGGTGGGTCGCCCAAGGAATTAGTAGAGAAGAAAGGTCTAATTCAAATTTCAGATACTAAGGCGATAGAAGCAATTATTGATGAAGTTTTAGCAGCACATCCAGAAGAATTAGAAAAATATCGTGGTGGTAAAACTAAACTTAAAGGTTTCTTTGTTGGGCAAGTGATGAAGAAAACTCAAGGACGTGCAGATCCAAAGATGACAAATCAATTAATTAGTAAGAAGTTGGAAGGATAGAGGAGTCAGAATTCTGAATTCTAAATTCTGAATTTAGAATTTAGAATTCAGGAGGGAAAAAATTTATCAAGATTTGGTAATGGTGAAGATAGAGAATGTTTTTATACCGAATTAAACAGATTTTATATTACAGCGCTTCCCGCTGTTATGAGGTATACCCATCGCGGGAGATGCCCGCACTACAAGATTTTCACCATTTACCCTGTACATCATTTGCCAGAAATATGCTGTATCTTTTCTTTTGCGGGTTTATAGCGGTTTTCAAATAGATATGAAGTGGCCTTTCTTTGACTATTCATAAGCAATTTTCCCTTCTTCCTTCTTCCTTCTTCCTTCTTCAATTCTTGCCTTCTTCAAAACTTGTTTCTAAAGCTTTGTTTGCTTGCCGAGTTATATAAATAGTTACTAAAACTGTGGCAATTAAACCAACAATATTAATTATCCATTTAGTTACTTCTACAGTAGAATTTGTCGGTTGTTGAGACGTACCAATTAAAGTAATATCACCTACTATAGAACCAATATAAACATACATTACTGTTCCTGGAATCATCCCTAGAGAACCCAAAATATAATCTTTTAAAGAAACCTGCATGACACCAAAAGCATAATTCAAAAGATTAAAAGGAAACAAAGGGCAGAGTCTAGTTAAAAATACTATTTTAAATCCTGCTTTAATAACAGCTCGATCGATAACTTGAAATTTTGGATGTTGATGTAATTGTTGGCAAACCCAATCACGAGATATATACCGTCCGATAATAAAAGCTATTGTAGCGCCTAAAGTTGAAGCAAAAAAAACATAAATAGCTCCCCAGATAACTCCAAATATTACTCCTCCTCCTATAGTTAAAACTAAACCAGGAATTAATAGTAAAGTAGCTAAATTATAAATTATTATGAAAGCGATAGGACTCCACACATCTAGACTTTCAATCCAAACTAATTTATTTTTTAAAAGTTCTGGTAGGTTAAAATATTTGGCTGTAATAATTAAGCTTATAACTACAATAAATAACAAAAAAAACTTGCAATTTTTTTTTAATTTTCTATGAGCATGAGTATTTGTAAATATATTCATATCTATATTATATCATGTCCATTTTTACTTACAGTTATAAATAATTTATAGCCTAATATCATGTTCATTTAAATACTTATACATTGTTTAATTTATTTACTGCCGTCTGAATTAATTAAGTATTTAACTAGACATGATATAAATTATAAATATCATCCTAAAATTATTTTTATCTTAGTTAACTATGAATTTTTACTGAGAATAATTGCTGGAGAAATAAATGACTAAAATTATGCCTATCCATAGCTTTATTTCATGAAAATACAATTGCCATACCTAAAATAATTATAAGTACTTGTGCAAAATTAATTTAACATTTGTCAGTAGGGAATAAGGCATAAAAAATATACTTGTGTACTTGAACAGTGACTCTAAAAATCATCTTTCCTAACTATTACTCAATCATCAAATAGCCAATTAACTTGACTTGAATACTTAAACACTGAATTTGAGGAGTAGTTTAATTAGCGTAGCGATCACCTTCGTTAAAATTATCAAGTTAAACAGAGAAATTTAATTATAGTAAATATTTAACCAAAACTTAAATTTATTTTAATTATTACATGTTACTGTAATAATTAAATTTATATATATGTGGAAAAAATTTAATTTAATGAATTTATATTATCATATTTTCTGGAGTACAGTCTTAATATTAGCTAGTATCTTAACTACAAATAAAACCACCTTAGCTTCTGCAAAAAATACCAGTCTTTTGATTGACTCTAACAATAATAATTCCTATAAAATTCTTGTAGAACAAGCAGAAAATTTAGCAAAAAATAAAATCAATCAAGAATTTAAAAATAATCCAGAAATCACAGAAATTACTATCACTATATTAGGAGAGCGTCAGAGTCAAATAGTACCTATCCTACGTTCAAAAATATCTCGTGCTGAATGGCAAAAAAATGCAGAAATTGATAATTTGACTAGATATTTTGCCGATGCCAAATACTTATTAAACTTTGATAGTGAAACTACACCTAAAACTCAACCTAAAACTCCTGAATCTTCTCCTCAAATTCCAGCCCCACCTCCACCATCACCTGATACTCAACCTATAGTTCCTCAACCTCAAAAATCTCCTCAACGGCAGCCAACATCTAAACCTCCAATATTTCCTTCTGATGAAGATGACCCCAAAGAGATAGATGATTAAGCACTTTTTGAGAATTCTTTTTTATTCTTCCCTGGAATTAGTTTGAAACAGTATGAAGTTTAGGTAAACTTTTTTCATTTACAACCTACAATTTAATCCGCATAATTTATGGATTAACCAAAATTTAAACAATACTTTAATCAAGCTTAAACTAACTATAAACTCATCATAAATTTATCTAGGTAAACTTCTGAAGGCAGTATTTAAAGCAACCAAATACAGACAATATTTAGTTTAGAAATACTGCTAGCAATAGATTGAAAATTTGTAATCTACCGCCTCTCTGTAGAGGGAAGAAGAACTAGAAAAAATTTTATGTCCAGACTAACTCGCAGAAAACTATTAATGTTCTTCGGATGTAGCGCAGCAGCTACAGCACTATCACCAAAAATTGGCAATTTTTTAGGTAGTAGCTCCGAAGTAGCTCAAGCTCAAACTACAGGTTTGAGTTTTACACCCCTAAAATTGGCACATCCTTTAGAAGCTTATCAAAGTAACCCTAGCTTCGTACCCTTTGGAATTGCTGGAGGAGGAAGTACTATAGGATCTGGTCAGGATGTAGCACTGCAATCCTATGAATATTTTGATGATGTAGTAGTCCCACCTGAATATGAAAGGTATGTAATTGCTGCTTGGGGCGATCGCGTATTTCCTAACCCAGAAGAATACTTTGGTTATAACTGCGACTATGTAAGCTTTATCCCTATTAATGGTAATCCTGATGATGGCTACCTATGGGTTAACCATGAGTATGTCTCTTATCCCATATCCTCATTACTAGGTGGTGATGACCTAGCTGGTTTCCCCACAACAGACCAACTTGTACTGGGTTTAGATTTATCTCAAGAGAGCTCCTTCACCCGTGGGGAATTTGCTTATAACCAAGGTGGGTCTATTGTCCGTATCACTAAAGGCGGTAATGGTCGTTATGCTACTGTCGCAGATAATGCTAATCGTCGAGTACACCTCTTATCTGGACTAGGAATTAACTCTGAACGTTCTGATGGTTATCAAGGTGTCACATCTTGGGGTACAGCAAGCTATCAAACTGGAGACCAGAACTTCTTAATAGGTACTGGACCTGCTGCTACTGATGTATTCCCCCTCAGTTCTGATGGACTTGGTAATCGAATTATTGGTACAGCTTTTAATTGTTCTGGTGGTACAACTCCTTGGGGAACAATTCTCACAGCAGAAGAAAACTTCCAAGGTAGCGTTACCGAATCTGTACTACCTAATGGTACTCAAACTGGTTATGACGAAGATCAAGAGATAGGTTTTATCTTTGGTTTAGTCGGTGAAAAGTATGGCTGGATGGTAGAAATTTCTCCAGCAGACCCAAGTTTCCAAAACAGAAAACATACAGCTCTAGGTCGTTTCCGCCATGAAAATATTGCATTTAGAGTAGAAGCAGGCAGACCATTAGTAGCATATATGGGAGATGACCGTCGTGGTGGTCATACCTGGAAGTTTGTAAGTGACGGTATTGTTTCTAGTACTACTGACCCAAATAATAGTCAATTATTTGAAAGTGGGACTCTTTATGCTGCACGATTAAATCCTGATGGCTCTGGTCAGTGGATTCCATTAGTTCCTAGCACTCCCACCAATCCTCTATCACCAAGCGAGATTGCTCAAGCTGAATTAAACGCTTTTGGTGAAGCTCAAAGAGATGGCCGAATTCGCTTACCTCAACGTGCTGGTATTCCTGGAGCAGAACAGGATGGTGGGTCTTTCATTGTAGACCTCACAAATGAAAGCGTATTATCTAATTATCAGGGAAGGACTCTAGGAGATTTTTACAATAACCAAGGTGCGATTTTAGTTGATGCTTTCTTAGCTGCTAACTTAGTAGGTGCTACTCCTACTGCTCGTCCTGAAGACGTAGAAGTTCACCCTGGTGATGGTAGTGTATTTATTGCTTATACAGATGCTGGACCTGGTGGAGATGGATATCCAGACTCCAGAATTTTTGTTGTAAGTAAATACTCTGCGGATGTTGATGCTACTCAACCTTTTGGCGGTATATACCGAATCATTGAAACTAATAGCGATGCTACAAGTACCACTTTTACTTGGTCAGCTTTTGAGCAGAGTGGAGAAGATGGTGCTATTAATGGTGCAGGTTTTGCTAATGTAGATAACCTAGAAATTGATACTCTAGGTAATATCTGGGGTGTAACAGATATGTCTACCAGTAGTCACAATGGCTTCGACACTGGTGTTGCTGGAGAGATAAGAGAGATCGACCACACTCAAACTGGAAGTGTTGGTAACTTGAGAGGAACATTTGGTAACAATTGGGTGTTCTATATTCCTGTTGTTGGACCGAATGCTGGATTAGTTGTACCTTTCGCTTATGGTCCCCCTCGTTGCGAAATTACTGGACCATACTTTATCAGAAATAGTAGTGGTGTAGATGAAACTCTACTATTAGCTGTACAGCATCCTGGGGAAAGCTCACCTATTGGAGATGGAGTTCAACTAGGTCGTGATATTGAGATGCTAAATTTGGATGGCACTCTCTTCACTCAGCAGCGAAGTGTACCTCGTGGTAGTAACTGGCCTAGTAATACAGGTTATGTAGGTAATCCTGGAGGTAGTTTTAATGGTTTGCTACCACCAAGACCTTCTGTGATTGGTGTTACTCGTAGAGATGGTGGCGCTTTTGTTTAAAATTTAAGTCCAGTAGTGGCGCGTCAAGCTTGAAAATGTGGTAAAAAATTTATCCCCCCTAACCCCCCTTTGAAAGGGGGGAAGACCAAAGGGGCAGAGGTATTCTAGTAGTAAAGTCCAGTAGGGTGTGTTAGTAGTAGGGTGTGTTAGATAGCTATAATATAGACTTGATATTACATAAAAAAAATGGTGCGTTACGGCGCTATTGTATATTTGAGGAGCAAACTCCTTGAAGGAAAAGCGCCTAACACACCCTACTAAGGTCTATGATTTCTCCTTCACTTCTTCTTTTATAGGTACAGGAAGTTGAGAAAAATCGGGTAATCTCACAAGCTCCTTTTCTTTTTCTGTAATTGCCAATGGCAGACGTAGAGGTTCAAGTTTTTCTTCAATTAAATAAGTAGCTACAGGTAATGTTCTTTCTAAATCATCCAATGGTCTAGGAATTACCATTACAGCATTTAATTCTCCAATTCTTTCTGCTTCGTGCATTCCAGCTTCCACTGCCACTGCCACATTAGAAACCGAACCCCGGACAATCGCAGTACATAAACCTGCACCTGTCGTTTCATAAGCAGTCAACTGTACATCACCAGCTTTGAGCATTGCGTCACAAGCTCCCACCATTGCTGGAAAACCTTTAGTTTCTATTAGACCCACTGCCTTATTTTTAAACTGAGCTGATACTCTACCTTGAGACAATTGAAATAAAAGACTGCCAATAGGTAGTACAGCTTCTAAATTAGCTAAAGGTCGAGGAATCACAGTATGAGAAATAAGTTGTCCAAATTCTTTCGCTGTTTCTGCTCCAGAGTCTATCGCTAGACGAACATCAGCAACACCACCACGGACTACCGCAGTACAATATCCACTACCAATTTTTTCATATCCTACCAGAATAACCCCAGATGACTTGAGCATCATATCAGCAGTACCAACTATGGCAGGAAAACTCCGAGTTGTGATTAAACCAAGAGCTGAATCTCCAAAGTTGATTGGCGATTCAAGAGACTCTAGATTATGATTATTGTGGGTCTGTATTTTCATTTTCTATCTCTTTACTTCGGTGTAGCAGTGAACCCACGTGACATACTCCCACACTAAGCTGCCGCTATAGTGTGGGCTTCTCGTTTCCCTGCCCTGCTATTGCATCGGGCTCCACGAGCTTTAAGGACGGAATGCCCTACCGCCCTATTTTTGATATTTATCGCCGCATTCAAGTCCCGGTCTATTACTATGCCACAGTGTGGGCAAAAATGAGTTCTTATGTTTAATTCTTTAGGGACTTTTTCTCCACAATTTGAGCAATCTTGGCTTGTATTTTTGGGGTTCACAGCTATAGTCTTTTGTCCAGCATTTCCAGCTTTGACAGTTAAAATAGATAAGAATTGTCCCCATCCAGCATCGTTAATTGATTTACTCAAACGGGTCTTTGCTAGCCCTTTAATGTTTAAGTTTTCATGGGCGATAATATCCGCTTTTGATAACAATTCATTAGCTGTTTTCAAGTGGAAATCTTTACGTTGATCGGCTACTTTTTTATGTTGTTTGGCTACAAATTTAACAGCTTTTAACCACCTTTTGCTACCTTTTTTCTTTCGAGATAAACGTTTCTGTAGAGTCTTTAATCGCTGCTGATATTTTCGATAGTATTGGGGTATGGGAACAGATTCTCCTTCACTTGTTACTAAGAATTCCTTCAGTCCCATATCGATTCCCAGAGTATTTTTTAATGTAGGTTCAACTTCACTTGTTAAAGCTGGAACTGATTTTTCTTCTAAGGATAAAGTCACATAATAACCATCTGCTTTACGACTAATCGTAACAGTTTTAATTATAAACCCTTCTGGTATTGGACGATGCTGAATTAACTTTACCTTTCCTAGGTAGGGCAAATTAATTTTATTTTCTTCTATGCAATTTAGTTTTATTTGAGAATAAGTAAAACTGCGATAACGTCCTTTTCCTTTGAACCTTGGTTTACCTGAATCCTTACCGTTTTTGTCTGCTTTAAACCATCTATCAAAGGCAAGTTTTACCCGTTTTGTGCAGTCTTGTAATACCTGAGAATGAATTAGCTTGTATTCAGGAAACTTATCTTTGGTATTGACTAAATCTCGTTTTTGAGAGTAATAAT
>NZ_JAAHGB010000005.1:378880-381147 GCF_010672695.1 Okeania sp. SIO1H4 | reverse complement strand
TCTGAATTCCTGGAGTCTCTGGGTTGAGGTCAATAGAAGTCAGGTCTATAGGAGTATCGTTATCAGCGATATTCAGAGTTACAGGAGTATCAATAGGAGTTGTGGCACTGTCATCCTCTAGGTCGCCAAAAACATCAATAGAAATATTGGCGGAGTTAGAAACTGCACCACTACTATCTTGGACTGTATAACTAATCGGAGTTGTCTGACCTGTAAAACCTTCTACTGGAGTAAAGGTGAGGTTTCCCTCATCGTCTATAGTGTATGTACCTTCTCCTGGTTGTGTGAAGGTAGTCTCTTGTTCTGGGGTACTGGGGTCTAAGTCTACGGTGCTTGTGTCTATTGTCGTCTCTGGGTCACTATCATCATCGGTAATGTTGAAGGTTACTGGTTGCCCTGCTACTGTGGTGTTGCTGTTGTCTGTTGCTACTGGTGGTAGGTTTACTACTTCTACTGTGATATTGGCATTGTTTGATGTATTGCTGTTGTTGTCGTCTACAGTATAGGGTATTGTGACAACTCCGATGAACCCTTCTACTGGTGTAAAGGTCAGGTTGCCGTTTTCATCTACTTCAAAAGTACCCTGGTCTGATAGTTCTAATAATGTTGTTTGGTTTCCTGGTGTTGTGGGGTCAATGTCGATGGTGCTGGGGTCTACTTCTCCTTCAAGGTCGATGTCGTTGTTGGTGATGTTGAATGTTACTGGTTGGTCAATAAAGGTGTTGGCAAAGTCATCGGTAGCTATGGGAGGACTGTCAATTACTTCTACGATGATATTAGCTGCGTTGGTGACGCGGCCTGCGGTATCTTTTACGGTGTAAGGAATTGTGACAACTCCAATAAACCCATCTGTGGGAGTAAAGGTGACAATTCCTTCTTGGTCTACTTCAAAGGTGCCTTGGTCTACTGTGAGTATTGTTTCTTCTAGTAGTTCTGTGGTGCTGGGGTCGAGGTCGATAGTTCCTGGTTCTATGTCTTCTCCTGCTTCGGCGATGTCGTTGTCTGTGATGTTGAAGCTGACTGGTGTGTTGATGACTGTGCTGGCATTGTCGTCGCTTGCTGCTGGCCGTATTTCTGTGACTGTGACTGCGATTTCGGCTGTATTTGAGAGTTCGCCATTGTTGTCGGCGACTGTGTAGGTGATGGGTGTTACTTCTCCGAGGAAGTCGGCAACTGGTGTGAATGTGATGTTGCCATTATCGTCTATTTCAAATGTGCCTTGAGCTTGTTGTGTGAAGGTGGTTTGTCTGCCTTCTGTGTTGGGGTCTAGGTCTACTGTGGTTAGGTCTAATGTGCCGTCACTGTCTGTGTCGTTTTCGCTGATGTTGAAGGTGACTGGTATATTTTCTCCGGTGTTGGCGTTGTCGTTGGTTGCTACTGGTGGTGTGTTGATGACGGCGATGGTGATGTTGGCGCTGTTTGAGAGTTCGCCGTCGTTGTCGTTGACTGTGTAGGGGATGGTTGCTTCTCCTACGAAGTCTGGTTCTTGTGTGAATGTGACGTTGCCATTATCGTCTATTTCAAATGTGCCTTGTTCGGGGATGACTCTGGTTTTTTGCTCTCCTGGTGTGTCGGGGTCTAGGTCTATGGTGCTGGGGTCGATGTTGCCGTCTATGTCGTTGTCGTTGTCTGTGATGTTGATGGTTACTGGCTGGTTTTTGAGTGTTGTGCCGTTGTCGTTGTTGGCTACTGGGGGTTGGTTGGAGATTATAGCGATGTCTGTGCTGCCGGCTACGGTTGCTGTGCCGTCGCTGACACTATATGTGAAGTCTCCTGGGTCGTCTATGCCGTTGTAGTCGGCGGGGGCGTCGTATTGTAATGTTGTGAGTTGGGCTGGTGTTAATACCTGGTTGTTGGTGACTGCTGTGCCGTCTGCTAGGGTGACTGTGCCTAGTGTGGGTAGTCCTGTGACTGTGATGGTGAGGGGGTCTCCGTCTAGGTCTGTGGGGGCTGCTAGACCTAACCCTGTGTCTGTGCTGCCTTCGTCTACTGTGATGGCGCTGCTGTTGGCTACTGGGGGATTGTTTATGGGGTTGTTAATCGCAATGTCTGTGCTTCCGGTTACTGTTTCTGTACCGTCGCTGACACTATATGTGAAGTCTCCTGGGTCGTCTATGCCGTTGTAGTCGGCGGGGGCGTCGTATTGTAATGTTGTGAGTTGGGCTGGTGTTAATACCTGGTTGTTGGTGACTGCTGTGCCGTCTGCTAGGGTGACTGTGCCTAGTGTGGGTAGTCCTGTGACTGTGATGGTGAGGGGGTCTCCGTCT
>NZ_JAAHGB010000005.1:255742-378780 GCF_010672695.1 Okeania sp. SIO1H4 | reverse complement strand
GTATTGTAATGTTGTGAGTTGGGCTGGTGTTAATACCTGGTTGTTGGTGACTGCTGTGCCGTCTGCTAGGGTGACTGTGCCTAGTGTGGGTAGTCCTGTGACTGTGATGGTGAGGGGGTCTCCGTCTGGGTCTGTGGGGGCTGCTAGACCTAAGCCTGTGTCTGTGCTGCCTTCGTCTACTGTGATGGTACTGTTGTTGGCTACTGGGGGTTGGTTATCACTAATATTAACAATGATCGTACCCATACCCATTAGCGGACCGCCACTACCTTGATCCGGATCATCCGTGGCTGGATCGCTATCTTCTGTGTTACCATCATCAATAGTGTATTTAATAGTTACTGAATCTGGTTCATCTCTCAAAGCAGCGGCTTTACTATAGGCAATATTTTGCAATGCCAGGTCAACTAAGTCGCCAGTAGCATTATCATTGAATGTTAGTAGCAGTGTGCCATTAGCATTAGTAACTGTACCAATAGTAATACCGTTAACTATGAGAGGTGTCAGAGGGTCATTCTCTGTTAATTCTCCTAATACTCCAGTATTACCACTACTAAATTTATCGTCATTATTTGCCCCTCCATCTCTTGACAAGGTAAGGGTAGCACCACCGTAGTTGTTTCTTTCATCTAGTTCTATATCTGTAATTGTGGCATCACTGTCTAGAATAACTGGAACGCCATCTGGGGTGACAGTGATAGTATTATCCAGATTTTGAAAAGAAGGAGGATCGTTAACTGGAATAACATTAATCGTAGTGATCGCAGTATTACCCAGATTCCCTTCTGTATCAGTTAACTGAATATTTACTTCCCTTGGAGTTCTGTCAGGAGTATCACTGGGATTCCTAAATTGAATTGCTTTGAGAGCTGCTTCAAAATCTTCTGGGGTGGCTCCATTTATATTATCTACTGCTGTCAAGGTAATAAGATTACCACTGACATCAGGAGTTATGCTAACAGGTAAAGCTGAAGCCAAGAATAACTCATCATCGGTTTGAGGATTAGTCAGCGTAATAGTTGCGCTACGAATATTTCCACCATCCACTGGAATTCCATCAGCATCTACTGTAGATCCATCAAAATCTTGAATTCTTACATTATCATCAACTATATCAACACCAGTATCATTCTCAGTAAAGGTTTCTTCATAAGTGAAAGCGGGAGTCTCAGGATCCTCATCAGGATCAATAAACGGAACATCAAACGGCGATGGTTGCCTTGGGTCGGACATTCCATCGTTACTATTTGTAGGTGCAGCATTAGCAACGAAAGTCGCTGTGGGAGAACCTATCAGATAATCATCAACACGATAAAATTCTCCTACATTGTTACGACTAACATATAAATTATCTTCACGATCTATCCATGCAGCACCAAACTCCTCTCCAGCAGGTAAACCAGGTACTATTGTTGTAGTAATACTATTATCTTGTAAATTGATTGTATATAGCTGACCATTGTTACCTACTCCGTAGAAGAATTCGTTGCCAGTAACATCATCTCTTCTGTATACTAGATCTACAACTCTCTGTAAGCTATCTCCAGTAAGATTAATCTGTTCTTGAACGCCAGTAGTCAGATTAATTTTTGTAAGTTGTGTATCACCTGTCCGTACCCACAGATTACCTTGATCGTCTACATCCCCTGAATTTAATTTTCGAGTTCCAGTTACTGGTAGAAAACCTAAATCTTCAATTGTGCCATCAGAATTAATCCTAATAACATTTCCTGCTGTCTCCCCGTCCCCCTCATCATTATCTGTAATTTGAATTCCATAAAGAAAGTTATCTTGTATATTATACCCAGTGGCATTATATACAGGAACTACAGGGACTCCTCGCTGTTCATAGTCACCTGTGAGAGGATTATATATTCTTAGCTCACCAGCAATAACCTGATAAAAATAGGGCTGTTGATCAAAAGGCTCTAGAATATGCTCCCACTGATGTTCAACCCGATCGCTGAATGCCAGGCCAACCTCAATCTCACCTTTAGTAACCTCTAACTCCCAGTCACCACCCAAAGCAGCACTACCTGTTGGTCTAGCAGAAGCAGCAATATTTGCCCCTGTTAACTGATGTAGCTTTTCCAAAAATTCTGTACCTGCATTTCCGGAAGCTATATTACAACCATAGAGCAATATATTAGTAACCGACCAAGTTTCTAATTCTTCAGCATAATCATTGTTGATATTATTAATATTTAATTGGCTATTACCCAAAGATAAACATCCCGGTACACCGTGAGAAACTATATGTATGGATGATATGTGAGGATATTTTTTGATAATTTTGGTAATTTGCTGAATACCATCGTCATTTGGATCAAGAATAACTACTTTTGTCCCTGACAAAACTTCTGTAGCTAAACTCTGATAATCCTCCACATGAGAGTCTATAAAGACTATTTGTTGTTCTGTTTTTGCTTCTGTCGAAAAATCAAATAATTCGATCGACTTTTTGGTAGATAAGGATTGGTAGATGTTGATTGTAGACATTAGAATTTTTTCCTTAAAAATTGATGGTAGATAGAGTTTATTTGTTAACCTTATATATAGACGATTTTATTAACTTGGTGTTTCTCTAAATTAGATACTAAGCAAAATATAAGAGTACTAGCCTCTTGTTAATTATTTATATCTATAGTTTGAATTTTAAGACAGACAGCAACTCAAACGCTTCCTACAAGTGGGTGATGATCATATTCACACCATTTGATTATTTACAGATATTAAAAGTTTATTGTGTTCCTATATAGAAATTCATAATATACACCATAAATTTTTCTCCAGCAAAAATAGAATGGAGAATTTATACTTTACTTCTTCTTAAAGAGAAACAAACAAAGCTGATAACTAAATACTAATTTATATCAAGTTACTCAATAAGTTTAAACAAGGCAAATATACTTATTTGTTTTGTTATATCAAGTTTGGCTAACCGTCATATCATGTCTGGTTAAATACTGAATCAATAATTGCTTCAGAGTCAGACTAGGGAACATTAGCTTAGGCCACCAAAGGAGTTATGAATTTAGATTATATTTGATTGAATAGTTATTGACATCCTCCCAACGCTGCTCTCACGAGACAGTATGGGATTCCCTAGTATCAATACTAGGGGCCTTCTGTTGCCTCTTGACAGAAGAGCTGTGCTAACAATTCAGCTATCCTCTGGGATTTACTCCTTTCAGGTCTAAAGGTGCGTTCCACAGTACGTCGCCAATCCGACGGCTCCCCTAGACACTGCGAGTCCTGCAGCCAAAATATTTATTGCCACATTAATATCCTTGTCATGGTGAATACCACATTATGGGCAATCCCACTCTCTTACACTACTCAGAAAATCTAAATCTTATTATTTTTTCCAAGATGTAAGCATAGCTGAAGTTTCTTTGTAGCCTACTCGTTGCTTGTGTTCATACCAGGCTTTAGTTCTAGCTGCTAAAGCTTTGTTGTAGACCAAGCGTACACAACCCAACGTCCTTAGTAGGAAATTTTCCTGCGACTGAGTAAGGTAAAACCTGAATTTGTACACTTTTTCAACCATCTACTGTTTAGTTATTGAACAAATAAATTTTAACATCTTATCTGTGAAACCGCAATAATATTAATTGGCATTCATCCCGATCCTCCCGTGACCAGAGAGTCCCGGTCTTCTGCCAACGTTGAGATAAACAATAAAGAACAGGGATAACATTGACAAACAGTTCAACAGAGGGGATACTTGAGCAAATATAGAGAGGAGGAGAGTTTTTATCACTAATTTAAGAGACTTGATCTTCGCCCATCTTACAGCAAAATAAAATTACCTTAAGTTTACTTTATATATTATATATAATATATCCTTAAATTTTCTCTATAGCACGTTTGAAACCACAATTTTTGACCGTTGCTAGTGCTAAAGAGACTGCTAATACCTCAATCAATATCTATCTGTTTTTTGAGTGTCTCCAATTTGTCGTGAGTTGAGTCATCTACTATCCTTGTGCAAGTTGAAGAATTCCGCATTATTGATCAAGCGCAACGTCGGGAGGATGTCAAACATAAAAACTAACGGGAGAAAAGTTCCCGGAAGATTTATCCCCTGGTTGAATAACGACACGCGGGTTTTAACCCGGAGAAAAGTATGTTATACTAGAAATAGCAAGTAAAAACAAGGTTTGCCGCCATGACAAGACCGCTAGTGCGGTGAAATTCCGGCGAACAGGAGATGGGGACGATGCTTCCTACGAGGGCTGTTTGCGCAGCATTCCGCAGGAAAAGCAAGCAACGCAGCTAGAGCAGTGATTTATAGCTCCAATATCTTGAGTAAAACCACTCGTGAAAGCTACAAAAAAAAAGGTAAGCTCACAGCTAGATTTCGATCTATGCCGAGGAGTATAGAAGTCTGCCCTTCAGTCTTGAAGCAAATGTGGATTTATATTTGCGGTGGATTTGCCACAGAATCCAGGGTGTTTCAACCCCTGGAGATGTCAATATTATCTCTATCACAAATCTTGAAAGAGGACTCCCATTATAATCGCGAGATTTAACGGTAAGACGGGGCGTATAAACTGCGCGGGAAACCCACCCAGACAGCCTCTCATAAATTTCAACCAGAAAAATAATTGAGCAACAGGCGAAACATTTTTGGTTTTATAATCCTATCAATAGCAGTGGGACACACCGTTAAATAAAAGCGCACCGCCTGTGCTGAGGTTCCCTCAAGGTAAAGACGGAGCCAGAAAGCTTGTGGAGATGGTAATTGCGGAAGTACAACTCAGTTTATTTGATTTGTTGCCTAGTCAAGAATCCGTGTTAGCGTAGCGTTGCGCCATCAAAACAAGAATCTCCCGTTATCATCTTTGATTTGACGGTGAGAGTGTTAATTGTAGAGAAATTCCATTCCTGAGCTTACATCGGGGGCCATTAGCCCCTATTGTGAATTATTCAGCAGTAAAAATTAATGTTCCTTTTGCTGCTTCTAAACTATCACTAATTTTTTGCCCATCGTGAAAAGCAGCCAAAATTACATCACAAGTTTTTCCCCAAGCAATTATACCGTTGGCATCAATAGCGATCGCTCCTAATTCCCTCTGATGTTCGTGAGCTTCAGCAAATGAACGTTCAAAAGCTGCTTTGAGTGAAAAACCATCTGTTACCCGAATCACAATTTTGGCGGCCAAACATTCATCAATAATATCTTCTCCAATGCCTGTACAGCTAACTCCAGCACTACCAGTGGCATAATTTCCGGCGGGCATGGCCGAATCACTTACACGACCAATCTTTTCAAAACCTTTTCCACCAGTAGAAGTACCTGCTGCTAATCTCCCTTCTTTATCTAAGACTACAACTCCTATGGTGCCAGTGCCTGGAGATTCTGCCACGACATTTGCCATCTTTCTACTAAAGTCTTGTTTGCGGTCTTCTAGCCATTCGTTTAATCGTTTATCTGTGAGGGGGTTGTAAACGGGCATTTGTAGTTCCCGCACAAATTCAGCAGCTCCATTATCTGATAATACGCGATCGGGCGATGTTTGCAGTGCTTTGGCCAACTCAATGGGGTTTTTAATCCGGGAGACATTGATCGCCCCACTAAACCGATGATTCAAACCATCCATCAAGGAAGCACTCATCCGAATTTGGCCATCAGATTGTAGGACTGAACCGGTCCCAGCATTAAATATGGGGTCATCTTCTAATAGTTGACAACCACGGACAACTACATCAATGGCCTTTGTGTCGCCCAGAAGCAAGTTATGTAATTCATCTACTATTCTATGGAGAGATTTACGAACAGTTTCTAATCCTCCTTTTTCCTCAAGGGAACTACCTGCACCGCCGTGAATAATTAGTTTTGGTTGCATTTTTTGTTGTGATTAACTACAGAATAATTGACATACTTTAGGTAAGCTGTTTTGCATTTAAACCATATATCCAATTTTTGTCAAAGGGAATAGGGAATATACAGCATATTTCGGGCAAATGATGTACAGGGTAAATGGTGAAAACATTGTAGTGCGGTCATCTTGCCTGCGATGGGTGTACCTCATAGAGTCGCAAAGTGCTGTAAAATCTAAATTATTCTTAGCTTATGAGGCTATATGTCTGTTTGTTTGTCAATATTTGACTTGCGTCGCCGACATCTTTCAGAACAATATTTGACTTGATCCCAACACTCAGCCCATTTTTTCCGCCAGCTAAAAGGGCGATTACATACAGGGCATATTTTGGTTGGTAAGTCAGATTTAGATTTAGTCTTTCCCATACATGATATGATATTTAGTCTCAGTGTGTGAAAAAAGCATTGTTTATATTACCTTTGCTAGTTTTTTGCTGTTCTGATTTTTGCTTATTTTACTATACCTATTAATTATTTTACCGAAAAAAGATGATTTTGAGAATTTAAAATTTATCTACTTTTAAAATATCAAATCTAGGCTTCTAACTATAAACAATTTTTCCTTCTACCAAGAGGAATATACAGCCAAAAGTTGGGAATTTTAGATAATTTTTTTCTTCTTGATTAATTTATGCAAAAATGAAGACTTGTAAAAACTTATTGACGAATATTTTTCCTTATGTATTGCTTTTGATGATGACGGCGATAGCTCTTTATTTTACGAGGCCAGTTTCTTTACAAATTCGTTGGAATGATGAAACACTTTACTACACTGTAGCTCAAAATATTGTGCGTCATTTTGACTTTAATAGTAATCATTATTTAGCTAGTAGTATTATTCAAAAGGGTTATCCGACTAAGGATACTCATCTCCCTGGTTATCCTTTGATTTTGGCTGTTGGTTTTTTGATTGGTGGCATTAATGAAAGAACACCGTTTTTTGTTAATTATTTTCTGCTGATTTTGACGATATTTTTAATTTTTACAGTTGGCAGATTCATTGCTAATCAATGGGTTGGTTTTGGGGCTAGTTTGATTTATTTGATTTATCCTTACACTTTAATTTTGACTCATTCAGTAATGACAGAAATATCGGCTGCTGCTGTAATCATGGTAGTTGTTGCTCTTTTGTTTGTACAAAAAGAAAGCTTTTTAAAAGGGATATTTTTAGGTTTAGTAATAGCTTTAGCATATTTAATCAAACCATTCTTATTAACCTTGTTTCCTGCAAGTATAGCTGTTTTGTGGATTGAGAAAAATCAACATTACAAAAAAACTTTATTGAGCTTACTATTTTCTTTTGGATTACTGTTTGTCACTGTTTTAATTCCCCTTTCTCAAAATCAAGAAATTTATCCCTATGCAGCAACAATAATTTTATCCCAATCTAATTTGACTGATATGCTGAGAATGATCTGGGAAAATTTTCTATTTAATTGCACTCTCATAATTAATTTTAAAAAATTTTCAGTCTATGGAACAATTACTATTTCAATGCTAGTGTTATGGAGTATTAATTTAGCTGTACTTGCAACAGCAAGTTATCAAAAAAAGTTACAACGATGGCAAAAATATACAAATTTATCTATTTTTAGCTTAATTAATTTTCTCTCAGCTTTACTGGCATTTTTATTACTTTATCAATATATTAATGCAACTAGAGGATTAGCAGTTTTTTCTCCATTAATGGCAATCTTATCTGTGACTGGTTTGTGGCTATTAACACCACAATTAAAAATCAAAAAAGTAGTAGCTATTGGATTAGGAATTTGTCTGTATTTAAGTTACTCAAACTTTGTCACTTTTCACCTACTCAGAAAAACCCAACAAAGACAGTATCAACGTTTATCTACTAATAGTTCCCGATTAGAAAAAGTCATCTCAAAATTGCCAATTCAACCACAGGTAGTTATGTCTGAAAAAAATCTTTATTTAGCGATCGCTAATTATCCAACTCAAGTAATTTGGCAATTACCCCAAACATTACATGAATTACGAGAAGTAGAAAAAAAAGTGAGAGTAGAATTGATAGAATTAAAAGATTCTGACCCAATTTTTCAAGAAAATTTACAAGTTTATCAGAATTTAAACCTATTAAATAACCGTTACATCTTACAATACCAAGACCAAAATTTTTATTACTATTTAAGATTGGATAAATAATATACATCAGATAAAATAATTTTCTAAATATGGAAGTATATTTTATGAAATATTCGCCGTTTTTTTTAGATAAAAAAAATGCTTATGTATAAAAAGAATCTATCAATTTATCTCTTTTAAATTCTGACTTATAGCATCCTAATATAAACGATACCAGAAGTAATTTAATCTCAAAAAATTCAAACAGGTAAATTTATATTGGTCACTAATATCTTCAACAAAAAACAGATGGAAATTTACAACCATTAAAACCTGGGAAACTAAGGTTTAGTCATTTGACAAATGCGGAACTAGACTTAAGATAACTAGTATCAGACTGTTGCTAATACTAAGTTATACCAGTTTGAAAAAATAATGCTTTGAAGAAGGAGACAGGAGACAGGAGACAGGAGACAGGAGGAAAATTACATGGGGATTCGCTCCCCCAAGTAATTTTGAACACTCCAGTTGACGGTGGGGTATTAAACCCACAAAGAAAATGATAAAAAGTGCATCTTGATCGGATATGCTTAAAAATAGCTTATCCAGTTCATTTTAGATAGTTATATCTATCGTTTTCCCTTTTTTTTCAATATTTATCCTTCTTCCTTCTTGCTTCTTCCTTCCTTCTTACTTCTACTATTTGTAACAAACGTTGATCAAATTGGTATTAACAATTGCATGGGGTTCTTCGCTGAATTTATATTTAGCTTCTACCCAATTTTCTCCTTTAGAAGTTTCCAGAAGAGTTGGTTTGACTTTTCCCATAAATCTTCGCTGTAAAAATTGATGATTCATATCAATTAAATTTTCTTTAATAAATGAATAATGAAAATTACCCGACGGGAAAAATACATGGTTTTATATTCATTATTAGACCAATTTTTAATGTCTGGAAAGGGCACGGTTTTAGCTAATTCTGTTTTTCTAGAAAAGACAAAAATATGACCATAAGCTTCCTGACAAGGATAACTTTTTACTCCTTTTGGTAAAGGGCAACCTGTTGGTAAATAAGAAACTTTTGTTATTTTTCCTGTGTTATCGTATTGCCATCCATGATAACTGAAGCAAACCAGATTTAATATCAATTTATGGGTAAAGCAGAAACTACTCAATATCTAGATGCAAAAAATTCCTAAATTCACCGATAATTGATATAATTAAGCCCATATAATATTACTATTTTTTTTGATTTAATAATGGCAAATTTAATCTTACTATTTCTGTTAAGTATTACTCAGGTTTTAGGAGATATTTGGTTAAGTAAAGCCATGAAACAATTTGGGGTAGTAAATCTAGTTAATTCTGAAAATTGGATACCATTAATATCTTATTTACTGACAAATTTTTGGATTTGGTTAGGAGTAATTTTTCTCATGCTTTCTCTGGGGTTATACCTCACTGTTATTTCTAAACTTGACCTGAGTTATGTACTATCAATACACTCTTCAACTTATTTATTAAATGCTTTATTTGCTTGGTTGATTTTAGGCGAAACAATTTCAAATATGCGGTGGATAGGAACTTTAATTATAACTATTGGTGTATTGATTGTGGGTTTAAGTAAAACTCTTTATGAAGACCGACGAAACCATAATTTTTATCTCCTCTTAATGGCATTATCTTTGAGTTTTTATCGGTCTAAAACTTGGTTGGCGATCGCGATTATTGCCTTGGCTGATTCAACAGGAGATTTGTATCTTGCCAGAGGAATGAAAGAAATCGAAGAAGTAAATTTACAATCAATGAAAAATCTCATTAAACAAGTAGGTATAATCCTCATAAATCCTTTAATTATTAGTGGAGTTTTTTGTCAAACAATTGCTTTTTTATCATTGATTTCGGTCTTAAGTTGGGCAGATGTTAGTTTTGTGCGACCTGCCACAGCTTTGACTTATGTTTGTAGTATTTTAGGAGCGAAAATTTGGTTAAAAGAAAAGGTTTCTCAAGGGAGGTTGATCGGAATTATTTTTATTGTAATTGGTCTGATAGTTAATCGATAAGGAAGAAGGAAGGAGGAAGAAGGAAGAAAGAAGAAGGATAAATATTGAAATTATATTACCGAATAATTAATAATTAATAATTAAATAATTCTGGTTTAAAGCCGACCCTTTTAAGGGGAAAAAAAGCCGTCGTTAGCGGAGATTCCCGTAGGGTGGGATGGATGGGTTTCCTAACCATATCCAATCGACCAAGAGAAGAAATAATATTTCCTTATATTCAATTCCGTAACGGTTTTAACCAGAGGTAATTATCAATTATCAGTCAATGAAAGTAGATTCCAAGTATATAAAGTACAAATATTAACAATTAAATGAATGCAAGTGCGTGCATCTTGCCCGCTTCGGGGTGTACTTCACCAAGGTAGAATCCGCTGTAAATCCAGCTCACCCTGTGAGCAAACTGAAAGTATAGATAGAGAAAGAGATTTAATGAATTGCCGGAATATTATTCAACTACAAGAAAAAGGTGATTGAGAATGAGGGGATAATTTGGACTATATTTTGGGTTAAATTAGATAAATAGCGGAGATTTAATACTGATGAATAAAGCAATAGCTCAAACCATTGCTTCTACATTTCATTTTTGGGAAAACCTAGATTCTGAAGCCAAAACAAACTTTCTTAACAAATGTCAACAAATCAGTTTGTCGCCCAGTCAATTTGTCTGTTTAGAGGGAGATATTTGTCATCATTTACCACTCATAATTTCTGGAAATGTTCGTGTTTACAAAATAGGAGAAAGTGGTAGAGAAATTACTCTTTATCATTTAGAAAAAGGTGATAGTTGTATTATGACAGCTTCTTGTATCATCAGTCAAAAAGTATTTCCAGCATTTGCCATTGCCGAGACGGAAATTGAAGCTTTGATTATTCCTGCAAATAGCCTCAAAAAATGGGTAAGGCACAACACCATTTGGCAAGAATATATCTTCGGAATACTTTCCCAACGATTAGCTAATGTAATTGAAATAATTGAAGAGGTTGCTTTTCGTCGCATGGATTCTCGAATTGCATCATATCTTTTACATAATGTCAATAGTAAGATACAAACTTTACAGATAACCCATGAAGCGATCGCTCAAGAATTAGGCAGTTCTAGAGAGGTAGTTAGTCGAATTCTCAAAACTTTTGAAAAACAAGAATTATTATCTCTTTCAAGAGGAAAGATTGAACTATATAACTGGGAAAAACTTGAGAAGATTGCCCAGTTAGGAAAATATTAATTAGAAAATTTATCTTTTTCCTTATGGGTTTAATACCCCACCGTCTACACGGTGCAAATTTGGTAGGTGAATTGAGAATCCTCATCAACCCAAATCTTCTGACTCCTGATACTAAATCCGGTTATACAGCGATCGCACTTTCTACTTCCATTCAATGCAGACAGAAAATGCCGGAATATCCCCAGATAATTCTCACTCTCATTCTTCCTTTCTCCTGACTCCTGACTTCCCCTCCTGGGAGGGGTTAGGGGTGGGTTGACTCCTGACTCCTTCTTCAATATGTGACTTTATCACAGAACAAATAGAGATAAATTGGCTATTGTTTTTCATAGATGACTAATTATTAGGAGGTCAAAATCACTATGGAAGAAAGTCTCCCTCTAGAATACCCTTCAATTTCTCGCCGACAATTACTTAACTTTCTAACTGGTGCAGTTGTCGCAACTACCGCTAGTGTCGCACTCTATCCTGCAGCAAAATTTTTTGTCACCCCAGGAGAAAGTAACGAGGATGGTTCAATTATTGCCAGAGACCGCTTGGGATATCCCATTCCTGCCAGTCAGATTTTAGCACAACCAAAAGGAACTCGTGCTTTAGTCGCAGGAATAGCTGGAGAACCAACATATCTGGCGATCGCAGAAGATGGTAAGTTAGACACCATGGGAATTGTCGATAATTGTACCCATCTCGGTTGTACTTTTCCCTGGAATCCCAATGACAATCAATTTCAATGTCCCTGTCATGGGTCTCGTTATGCTGCTGATGGTTCTGTTGTAAGAGGTCCTGCTCCTCTTCCTCTGAAGCTAGTACAGGTCAAAGTACAAGAAGATGTCATCTGGATTTTTCCTTGGACAAAAAATGATCCCCGAACAGGAGAAAAACCTTGGTGGATTTAAGCATCAATAGACATCTCCAGAAAAGAGGCAGTAGGCAGCTTTGCTGTAGGCAGTAGGGAACCCACCCCTCGCCCCTCCCCCTCCCACGAGGGGAAAGAATTGATATATCTAGTGTGAGAATTGATTTGATTTTTTATTATAGGAGATGTCTAATTTACATTTACAGCGGTTTTCATTTCGGTAGACTACAGGGCGAATGGCCATTTGCTAACTCAAAGCTCCGCTATCGCCTCTACAGGGTTTTGATGTGGTTCATCAATCAGCAAAAGCGCTGTAGTAGATCAAAAACTCTTCTATAAACTTTAAATAGATTAGTTTTTTGTATTTTTTTAGGCTATATTTTGAAGTGTGATATCAAATCCGTTTAATTGGACATAAAAAAATTCTTAAATCGTCATAACTACGCTCATCAAAGTGATTCTCTCTCCTCCTGACTCCTGACTCCTCTTGACTTAACCAATCTATAACTGTTTCACCGGATTTGATATGAAATGTGGGCGATAGACTAACTTTGGTTGAAGGTGCGTTGCAACGCACCCTACAGGTATAATTCCTGTGTAAGTTCTGAATAATTAAAACCGCATAATCCAAGGCAACTCTTCCATCACTGCCCGCAGAGAATCTACATTACCTTTTCTTATTAAAGCTTTTGCCGTATCTAACAACTTACCTTTTTTGATTGACTGATAAGCATCCTGCATCGACACTGCAATATTTTGCATTAGACTCGAATCTCGATAACAATTAATCATACATTTTGTACAACCATCCCTTACCAACTTTGAACTATCAAACTCATAAATAGAACACATCGGTTCATGCCAAAAATGACAACGCCATAAGTTTAAATCCCAGTCCAGAAAAAAGAAGCGATAACCCGCCAAACAAGGATAACGCTGTTCCTCATCCTGGACAAACCTCTGCATTTCTTCCAGAGAAAGGGTCGGATTAACTACACGAAATTTCTTTTTCAGTTGCTTCACCTTTTCATAAGCTTGCCAGAGACTTTCATTTGTGTGAGTGACCAGACCAGCATCAGAAAATCCCAAAAAATTAGAATCAAGTTTAGTTAATGGATAAGAAAAAACCACTGACTCAAAACCAAGTGATGTCAGAAAATCAGGCAGTGCATCATAATCAACCAAATGACTCATGGTTACAGAAGCAGTCGAATACATACCAATATCTTTCAGCACTTGGTTAGCTTCTTTGATTTTATTGCATACACCAGGCAACCCACGATTTTTCTCGTGAATTTCTTCAGTTGCGGCATCAACTGATATGATTAAACTAGACAAACCTGCATCAGCTAATTCGTGAATTTTGCTCGGCGTTAACAACCCACCGTTTGTCACCACCATGCACTTGATACCCAATTCTGCTGCATGGTCAACGAATTTTATAAGATTGGGATTAAGAGTAGGTTCCCCACCTGTAAAAACTAGATATCTAATACCTTCTCGAAACAGGATATTAATTGAGTCTAATCCCTCATCGAGGCCGACAAACTGTGTTTGTTCTTTAGGAAAAGTATCCCGTGCAAAGTTGCAGAAACCACAATTAGCGTTACAAACATTGTTAATGGCAAATTGACAAAATCCTGGTCCTCCTGCCTGAAAAACTAGCTGTAAGGTATCTATAATGCTAGTTGTAGTTGACATACCACGATGTTTTTGGTTGGCGGTGAGTTTTGTACTGCTGTTCTCAGGTGTGTTGTGGATGTTTGTTTTCATAGTTATTGGTAGTTACTTTACTTTCTAGGGGTGGGAAAATGGGTAGAGGTTTGGTAACCAAGATCCTACAGGAGTCATACTAACTTAAACCATGAGCGATCATCCTGTAAACTAAACTAGAAACTTGTTATTGTTTTCAAATTGAAATAGTGGTGCTGAAATACCTATAAATGTTCCTTTTATCGTTGCTGCTAATGTGGGTTTATTTTCTCATCTCCGAGATTCAGGAATTGTACCAGATGTGTTTTTAAGCTTAAATATTATTGGCAGTGAAGAATGGTGGGAACGTAATGTTCGTTCTTATTTATTCTGGGAATTTGGTAAACCACCAGATGTAGTAATTGAAATTGTTTCTCCCGCTCCCGGCAATGAATTAGGAAGTAAATTAACAGACTATGCAGAGTTACGAATTCCTTATTATGTTGTCTACGATCCATTGCAAAAACTCAGCCAAACTGTACTGCAAGTATTTCAACTTTATGGTAGTTCTTATATTCCTAAAAATGATGCTTGGTTTGCAGATGTTAATTTGGGATTAACTCTTTGGAATGGTGTATTTGAAAATCTGAATGGTACTTGGTTGCGTTGGTGCGATGCCGATAGAAATGTGATTAAAACAGGAGATGAAATAGCAGCAGAAAAAAATGCTGAAATCTCTCAAAAGGATACTGAAATATCCCAAAAGAATGCTGAAATATCCCAAAAGGATACTGAAATATCCCAAAAAGACATTCAAATCAAACAGGCGTTATTATTGGCAATTGAAATGGGATTAAAACTCAAGTTTGGTGATGAATATGTGGAGATATTATCTGAGATTTCCAAAATAGACGATCTGAAATTGTTGGAGGCGTTAGCGGAGCTTTGCGTCAACAATCGCTTCTCAAATTCCTCAGATGTCCTCAACGGATGAATTGCGCAAACTATAGCGCTGCGCGCAGGCAACAGCTCATCTGGCAACAGGCAACAGGCAATAGGGGGAATAAATTACCGATAATATAAGACTTTTGGGGTTGGTGATTAGGTAATGCCATTAAATATTTATGAACGGTACAATTTGGGGTTGGTGATTAGGTAATGCCATTAAATATTTATGAACGGTACAATTATAGTTTTTTTCATAGATATTTGAGACAAAAGCATTACGCATTCACCAATGCCAGACTTTTAGCTATTGGACACCTCCTGCAATTTGTAAATATGCCAGCCCACATTGCTATATATACTGAATAGCTCAAAAATCTGGTGCGAAACACACACTCTCATACCAGACCCGATAAATGTTTGCTGCAAATACACACCCGGTAGGGGCGAATGGCCATTCTCCACTACAAAGTTTTGGTTGTGACAATGTGGTTCAGAGATTGGAAAAAGCGCTATAAGTTAGGGCGTTGCTGAAGCACTTGTATGATATCGATCTTAATTATTTAGGAGTCAACCCACCCCTAACCCCTCCCAAGAGGGGGAGTCAGGAGGACCGAGTCAGGAGGGAAGAAATAAGAAGAAAGAGTAGTAAGAGTAGTAGAAGAGAAACTTTTTTGTTCACTAATTATCCAGGCATGATTCATACCTCAAATAACCAACGCCTAAGTTAGAAAAAAAACGGAGAGGGTGGGATTCGAACCCACGGAGGTTTGACCCTCACTCGATTTCAAGTCGAGCGCATTCGACCACTCTGCCACCTCTCCATTAATAAGTCAAAAGTCAAAAGTCAAAAGTTAAAAGTTAAAAGTCATTTTTAATTTTTGTTCAGGAGTTAGAAATACTCTATAGCGCTACCCGCAAGTCAGAAGTAATCTCTGACTGAGTTTGAGCATTTAGGAATGTCCTAAGCTTTGATTCGACTGCTATAACTGTTTTGACATTTATATATTATAGCACTTGTGCAGGCTCAACAACAGATTTGAATTGGGAATATAAAATTTCTTCAGAAACTACTTTCAAATCATGGCCAACCCAAACCAAAGCAGCTTGAGATACAATACCTGCCTTCATAGATACAATTGAGAAATTCCGTTCTTTCTGGCCCTCATTTTCTATGATGCGTGGCACACTTGCTGCATTCAAATATAATGTCCCTTCGGTATCTACATCAACACGCTTACGCAACTTTTCCTGAATATGTCTCAATCTATGGTGCATGTGACCAAAAGTCACTAAGGAAATATTCTTGCCCAATTGCCGAGATTTTACAATGGCATCCCTAAAATCAGGGTCGCCGAAATCTCCACCTCTGGGTTGCCAGTCACGTCCCACTGGATCTTCGGGGGCATCTCCTAAACCAACAGGCCCATTATGGCCAAGAAAAATTATATTTTGACATACTGCATTCTCTACTGCCTTGACTATTAAATTAGTAGATTCCTCAAAACTATTAACTCCAAACCTTTGCTGATAAAAATCTTGATATTTCCATTCTGGACCTCCCCAACTAAAAGGACGAGTCCCAATAACTGTCAAGTCTAACTCTGGAAAATCTCGCTTTCCATAACCTACATGAGCTTCTCCAAATAAGTCTATTTGTTGTTGTACTCTGTCTTCTTGAGTTTGGTCATAAGGGCATTTTTTTCTGCCCCATTCTGTTGCGGTATACCAAGCATCGTGATTACCAAAAACTACTGCTTTAGGGATATCAATAGCAGCGATCGCTTGTACCACTTCTACTGCTTCATTACCAAAATCTCCCACAAATAGTACTAAGTCAACTCCTAGATATTTGAGGGCTATTTCATCTTCTGGTTCCCATTGATCGTGAACATCTCCAACAATGGCAATTTTACTCAACTTTTCTAGATTATCTGTCATTTTTGCTTTTTTTTGCCAATATTATTTTCTGTGAATTACTAGAAATATTTGGAATACTTTAAAGATTAGCTGCTATTTGCTAAATCCAATCTATCTAATCATATTTTTTTTGAGATAGTGAATAACTCTATTGAAGTTTTATTTACTTATTTGTTGTAGAATTGAAATCAAATTTATTCTCAAAAATAGACTTAAATCTAGTTTATATTGTATCACAATGGAACATCAACAACTAATTATTTTTACTCGCTATCCAGAACCAGGAAAAACTAAAACACGATTAATACCTGCTTTGGGGGCTGAAGGTGCAGCAAATTTGCAACGTCAGATGACTGAAACAACTGTAAAAAAAGCTAATAAGTTATTTGATTTTATTTCATTATCTGTTGAAGTTAGATTTGTCGGTGGCGATTTACAATTAATGAAAAATTGGTTAGGTTCAGATTTAAAATATCAAGAACAAGGTATGGGGGATTTAGGGGAACGTATGGCAAGAGGGTTTCAATCTGCTTTTAATCGGGGGATGAAATCTGTGGTAATTATTGGTATAGATTGCCCTAGTTTAACTTCTGAAATTATTTTACAAGCTTTTGCTAAACTGACTGAATCTGATGTGATAATTGGTCCTGCAACAGATGGGGGTTATTATTTAATTGGTCTGAGAAAAATTACTCCAGAATTATTTCAAGGAATTAATTGGGGAACGTCCGAAGTATTGTCAAAAACTGTAGCGATCGCTCAAAGTTTGAAGTTAGTTATTGATTATTTACCTAAGCTTTCTGATATTGACCGTCCAGAAGATTTAGAAAAATCACAGTTTAAAATTAAGGGTACATCTCAGTTTTGAAGAAAGCCAAAAACTTATAGCTTTTAGGGAACAGAGAATAGGGAATAGAGAATAGGAGAAAAGTATTTTTGTAAATATGAGATGCACCCCAAAAATTAGGATGCTCTATAGTCTGAGTTTATACAGCATATTCCAAGTATATGAAGTACAAATATTAATAATTAAATGAATGCAAGTGCGGGCATCTTGTCCGCGAGGGATGTACTTCACCAAGGTGGAATCCGCTGTATCATATTCGGATAATCAGTTATAAAAAAAACTTCTGTCCTGGAACCTTTCTTTACCTTCTGCCTTCTGCCTTCTACCTTCTGCCTTTCTTTAACTGATAACTGATAACTGAAATGACCAGTATTTCGATTATTATTCCTGTTTTAAATGAAGTTAGTACGATTACCCAAACAATTTCAACAGCTCAAACGGCAAAAGATAAAGATATAGAAATAATAGTTGTTGATGGTGGCAGTAATGATGGAACAATTGAGCTGATTAAATGTTTAAATATCCAAGTTATTTCTTCTCTTCCTGGTCGTGCCACTCAGATGAATTGTGGAGCAAAAATAGCAAGGGGAAAAATTCTTTTATTTCTACATGGAGATACCCTTTTACCTTCAAACTTTGACCGAATGTTGGAAGAGATATTGGTCAAACCAAAAATTATTGCAGGTGCTTTTGAACTAAGTATTAGAGGAACAACAAAAAGTTTACGAATAGTTGAAAGAATGGTAAATTGGCGGTCGCGTTATTTGCAAATGCCTTATGGAGACCAAGGAATTTTTCTCCCAGCCAAAATTTTTCAAGAAATTGGTGGTTTCCCAGAAATACCAATTATGGAAGATTTTGAATTGATACGACAGTTAAAAAAAAGAGGACAAATAGCCATTGTACCAGCTCCAGTATTCACCTCTGGTCGTCGGTGGCAAAAATTAGGAATACTCAAAACTACTTTTATTAATCAAATAGTTATCATTGCTTATCTACTTGGGGTATCTCCAAAAAGACTAGCGCGATTTTACCGTAGCCATATTTAAGGAATCAATCAGAAGGTTTTGGACTTTCAGAACTACTACCAAAGGAGAATCACAAAATATTCAATAAACAAAAATTAAAAATTTATTAATAAAGACCAGATTAGATTAATTTTTTTAAAGTTGAAAACCAATTTTGAGAATAGAATGCACCTACCTCGTAAAATATGAGCTTAATATCTTCTAAAGATTTTTGAACTTCAATTCAGAGGAAAGCTAAGTATGCCAGAAGCTACAGATACAGGATTTGTTCAACCCTATAATGGAGACCCTTTCGTTGGTCATTTATCTACTCCAATCAGTGATTCTGACTTTACCAGAGCATTTATCGGTAATCTACCTGCTTACCGCAAAGGTCTATCCCCAATTTTACGGGGTCTAGAAGTAGGTATGGCCCATGGTTATTTTATCGTTGGCCCTTGGGCAAAGCTTGGTCCATTACGAGATTCTGCAGTTGCTAACATTGGGGGATTAATTTCTGCGATCGCCCTAATTCTAATTGCCACTATTTGCCTATCTGCTTATGGCATAGTTTCCTTCCAAGGAGAGAGCGCTGAAGATGCAGACCCACTAAAAACTTCTGAAGGTTGGAGTCAGTTTACTGGTGGTTTCTTCATTGGTGGTATGGGTGGTGCCGTTGTGGCTTTCTTCCTAATAGAAAACTTTGAAATTGTAGACTCTATTTTCCGAGGTGTATTTAATTAAATACCTCTTAATAATTAGGATGTAAATCTGATTTTTACACTTACATCCTGCTTCAAATGCTGGAATAATTACAATTAAAGTTTGCACAAAAAACAAGTCAAATTTTTTTTGTTAGACTAGATAACCACCTACTTTGAAATAGTGCAATTTAAGGAGAATTTGAAATGACTGGTTCTTATGCAGCAGCTTACTTACCTTGGATTTTAATTCCTGTAGTTACTTGGTTAATGCCAATTGTAGTTATGGGTTTATTGTTCATTTACATTGAGAGCGAAGCCTAGTTTTTTATCGTTCTAGGTCAATAAATTAATTGAATAAAGTGGCGTATGAATATCTATCTGATAATGCAGGGGGTAAAAACGCCACTTTTTTTATGTTTTTTGGGGTGGATTTTGGTAATATTTTCCATTATTAATTGTCAGCATTAGGAATATTAAAGTTATCGTATAATTACGGAGATAAAATAAATTTATAATATCTTATATATAGATTTTTCCGTATAAATATCAATGCTTTTCTTCCGATAAAGTGTTTCGATCAAAGTATATAGAATTTCTGCTTCTACTAGCTCGTCTAAACTAAAATTGTGAGTAAAACCCAACGCTAAAATCCCCTCCAACCCCCCTTGGAAAGGAGGGAGAGGTCTATATTTTCTAAAATTTACCCACATTTTTAAGCTAGGCGAGCTACTACATGAGGTAAAAAATTTTTGGATTTTAGGGAACACCTTAATATAGAAAAAAGACTGTATTCCATTAATATGAGAATCACTATAGTCATAATTAATAAATTAATAACTACAGAATATCTGTGGTGACCTGTAGAAAATAACTAATACTATTGAAATTTACTGAAGAATATCGAGTTAAGAAGTGGAAGAAAAACTACAAGAATTAGCAGAAAAATATGAAATTCCTCTGGGACTAATTACAGCAGCAATTGAACTTGAAAAACAAGAAATTTTCAAGCAAAAACGTAAGACTGCTCCGACAAAATTACTCGAAATGATTGAACGTTATACAGACTCATCACAATCATTTATGGAGGATACTAATTATGGCACTTAAACTCAGAAGTATTCGTCTAAAAAACTGGAAATGTTATCAAAATGAAGAAATAAAATTTAACCTAAATACTGATAAACAAATCTGGATTGTTTTTGGTCAAAATGGATTTGGCAAAACATCTCTACTAGAGGCAATTCAATGGTGTCTTTACGGTGCAAAAGCTGTTTCTGATTCTAAATTATTAGACCATTTTAATCGGGTAATAGTTAAACAGAATCCTAACTTAGAAATGTCAGTAGAACTTGTTTTTGAGCGTAATGGAGATATTTACAATATTAGCAGAGTTGCAAAAAGAGAAAAACAAGGCAAAACAGTTAGAGCAAAAGTAGAATTACCAGTAATCAATAAAAATGGTAAAAATATTAGAGATGTGCCAGAAAAAATTGAGGAACTATTGCCAAATTCCTGTAAAGAATTTTTCTTCTTTGATGGTGTAGAAATTAAACGTTATGCTCAAAGAATTCACACTAAAGAAACCCACAAAGCCATAGAACGAATACTCGGAATTACTGAATTACTAAATCTCCGGCACGATGTAAAAATTACTAGAAAAAAATTAGATCAAAAATTGAATGATGCAGATTCGGCTAATGAAAGTCTTAGACAAGTAAAACAAAAACTTCGAGAAATTCAAGAAAATATAGATGTAAAAACAGCACAACTTGAGGGAGCAGAATCAGCTTATGAGGAAGCTATGATTGACCTGAAAGAAACAAGAGAAGAAGCAAATAAAATTGAAGCACTACAACAGAAATTAGAACAATTAAAGGATTTAGAAAGAGAGCAAGAACGCTGTAAAGAAAACCTCAAAAAAGCCACAGAAAAATTAGAAAGTGGGTTGAGACAAGCACCTATTCCGCTATTGATAGAATTTGTGAGAGAAGTTGCAGATGATATGCAAAGTACAGCTATTACCACTGCTCGACGTTCTGGTTCAGTTAAGCTTTTACGAGAATTATTAGAAGATAAAACTTGTGTTTGTGGTCGTTGTATAGATGAAGATTCTCGTCAATTTATTATCAAAGAAATTGAAAGCTTAGAATCTTGTGTTAGTAGTACCCAAGAAGTAATCCGTCAGGATGAAATACGCAACCGTTTAGAAACAATTTCCGACTATAAAATACCTAATTTTGAAGACCTTTTGTTGGAGCGTGATTGTCTACAAGATGAACTAGAAACAATCAAACTAGACGCATATCGTCTGAAATGAGAAACTAAAGGAATTAATCAAGAAGACGCTCAAGTAACTTGGCAATTGGTAGGAACAGCAGAGCAAACTGCCAGACAGAAAAAAGAACAAATTGAGAGATTAAATAAGGAAATAGAAGATTAAAAAAAAGACGAAGAAAAACAGCGCCGAGAAATAGAAAAATTAGCCACTCAAAATAAACAAACAGAAACTTTAGCAAAGCAACTAAAACTAGCAAGAAGTCTTTATGAAGCCACAGATGAACTAATACAATGGCGCACAGAAGAAAGAAAACAAACCATCGAAGATAAAACCTCTAAAATTCATCGCCAAGTCACTAATAAACCAGAAGAATATCAAGGTATAAAAATTCAGCCAGACTATACTTTAGGAGTCAAAAATGCAGTAGGTCAAATTATCGACCCAGAAACCTTAAGTGCAGGAGAAAAAGAAGCTTTAGCCTTCACTTTTATCACAGGATTAAATTTAGCATCTGGTACAGCAGCACCTTTAATTATGGATACTCCTTTTGGTCATCTAGACACCAAACATCAGAAAAACTTAATTAAATCATTACCAGAAATTCCATCCCAGGTAATAGTTTTAGCAACAGACCGAGATTTTCCCTCGCATCTTTTAAATATTGTGGAACCTCACATTGCAGGTACTCTCAATATTCGCCGTCTTGGGGCAACAAAGGATGCTTCCGTAGTAGAGGAAGAAAAATGAAACGTATCGACCCCAACGCAACTATTCGCCCCACACCAGAAGCGAGAGGTTATTTGGACGCCCTCAAAAGTCAGGCCGTTTTCGGACGCATGATAGATGCTTATGTCTTTGCAGCAGCTTACGCCATCAAACAAAATGCTGATATCTCCCAAGTTACTCTCACAGGTCGCCAGGATATGGCAATTATGAAAATTGTTGATGATGAGGTACGTCTGGCACTAGAAGCAGGAGTTTATGCCATAACTAAACGCAACGGTCAACCCCAACCTAGTGAAAGTCGGGAAGTTCTGGAAATTATCACAAAATATGCAGAAGTGGGACTGAATTTGTTAAAAGTACGATGGGAAAGAAAGACTGGTACTCAAATTCAAGACGACATTCGCAGAATTATTACTGGCAAAACAGAATAAATGTCCACTTGACGAAGTCAGAAGTCAGAAGTCAGAAGCGAGTGTGTAATTCTGAGGTCCCCTCAGAATGTAAGACACACTTCATTTCAGTCAGAAGTTAACCCACCCCTAACCCCGACCGTGGAGGGGAAGTAGGGGATTTGAGCAACTCTCCAAAAACCCGATCGCCTTAAAAAGCGGGGTTTTAGACCCATATTATTTTGATTAGGACTTACGCAGATACCCTATATATAGTACTCATAACTATTGTCCAATAGTTACTGTACTCTATACACAGTGTCTTTGCGTAAGTCCTGTTGATAAAGCAATGTGCGCTGGTATATTTACAAAATTCAGGAGGTGTCCAATAGCTAAAAGTCTTATATGATCAGCAATTTATTCCCCTCCTGGGAGGGGGAGGGGCGAGGGGTGGGTTGCCTATTGCCAGATGAGCTGTTACCTGTGCACAGCGCTATAAAGCAATACAATAATTAATCAATAATATTACTCAGAATGTAAACCGTGAAAATATTCATCTACCACACTCCCGAAGAAACCCCCACCGAAAATATGCCAGACTGCGCGATCGCGGTTGATGTCCTCAGAGCAACAACAACAATGGCCACAGCATTAAATGCAGGTGCAGAAGCAGTACAAGTATTTAGCGATGTTCAAGAATTAATGGCAGTCAGCGAGCAATGGCCTGCTGACAAACGCATTCGTGTAGGAGAAAGAGGAGGCAAAAAAGTAGAAGGTTGTGATGAAGGCAACTCACCCCTCAACTTTACTTCAGAAGTTGTCAAAGATAAACGTTTATTTATGACTACTACTAATGGCACTCGTTGTCTTCAGCGGATTCAAAATGCTAAAGTTGTCCTAGCAGCAGCACTTGTCAATCGTCGCTCTGTAGTTGAATATCTCAAAACCAACAAACCAGAAACTATTTGGATCTTGGGTTCTGGGTGGGAAGGTAGTTATTCATTGGAAGATACAGTCTGTGCAGGAGCGATCGCTCACACCCTAATTACAGAAACTAATTCTCTCCCAGATGAAACTGTAGGAAATGATGAAGTATTTGGCGCAGTATCCCTCTATCTTCAGTGGGAGCAAAAATTATATGAACTATTAAATTATGCCAGTCACGGCAAACGTCTCCAACGCTTAGAATGTTATGAAGACCTCAAATATTGCTCTCAAACTGACACCTTAGATATTTTGCCTATGCAGAAAGAACCAGGAGTTTTAATTAGAGCATAATTGAAGAAGGAGTCAGGAGTCAGGAGTCAAGAGACAGGAGGTAAGAGGGTAGATGTGCGGAGAAATGATACAAAAAACACTCCTTACTTCAGATTTTCGGTCAAAATTGATGCGCGAAAAGACTTGACTACCATAATTATATAGGTCTCAAATGGGTTCTATAGAACCCATTTATAGCAACTTCCAGGTTGGTGTTTGACAATTAGTGCGAGCATCTTGCTCGGGTCATACAGCGGTTTTCATTTAGGTAGACCACAGTAGGGACGTTCCATGGAACGTCCCTACAAGGTTTGATGTGTGAAGATGTGGTTCATCAATTTGAAAAGCGCTGTAAATCATCATAATTACTCGATGTCCTAACTATATTGGCGACTGCTATAGTATCTTTGTAGGCGGTATGTGCTTTTGGCATCAGCAGTCAGTCCTCAGTCCTCAGTCCTCAAGAAATTCAGAAATAGGATAGGGGAAAAAGGTAAAAAAATGCTCCACTCTCCCCCACTCCGCTACTCCCCTACTCCCCATTTTTTCCCAGCAATAATGAACCTGGCATCGCTTTTTTGATCCAGTCTGTAATTAGAATTTGTTCCCGATCGCATGATTCAATTACCTGACCATTTAAGTTACGAAATACTATTTCTTCTGGAATCTCTATTTCTTCCCCAGTAGGTACAATTATTTTCTCAAGTTGAGAAACGGCAAAAGGTCGCAAAGAGTGAAACACCACATAATTTCCACTCTCTCCAGCTAAAACCTCTGCTAAACCAACTTCTTGTCGATACTGAATTAACTTATGCTTAGACTTCATCCGAGAAAATATAGAAGTAGTGCGGTTGACATTAAAAAAAGGCGACCGCGTCGGTCTTGGCCAATTTTTTCGCAAAGAAATGGGGTCAGTTAAAATCTGACTACAAATTTGCTCAATATCTACTGCCACATCAGCATCTTTCCCCAAATGTCGCAAGTCTAAACAGACAGTATGTAAACCAGCTTCCTGTAAGCGATCGAGTTTATCCAGAATAAACTGGTCTTTATCCAAAAACATAAACGTACCATGTACCGTTTCCAAAGTAGGGAAAGCTCGGTTATTGCTATCTTCCGATGACACTGTAGTTTGCAGAGGTACTTTTTGCTGAGACTCAGAGTCTAATAAATGTTGAGATAGTAGGGAACGTGGCGAATAAAACAACAAAATTTGCCCCACTCCCAAAACTTCGCAACCGATAGGAAGAGTTTGGCAATATTCAATTAGCTTTTGTTCTGGCAGTTCAATGGATAGTATTAAACGTTCCAAGGAATCAGAAAAAATCTCGCACCAACCCCGTAACGCTTCCAAGTTGTGATTACCTGTTTCCACAACAAATTGTAGCGCTATAGTTGGATAATGAGTTTTCAACCACCAGGCAGCACCTGGATCGCAAACCCGAACTGCTTCAAACTTGCTCAAGTCCCACTGAGTCAGTTGTTCGCAAATTCTATTCATCACCTTTTCTGGCATCAGAATATCCCAGACCAAAACCGGGCGCAAACCAAATTCTACTGCTGTTGATGCTAAAGACTGTACCTGTTGTTGTGAGAGTTGCCCCTGTCTGGCAAGTAGGGTAGGTTGTAGTAAAATTTCTTGCAAGTTAGGGGCGTTGACGCACCTTTTTAAATCTTTGATGGATGAGACAAAAGTGTTAAATTGCATTTTTTTTTAGGAGATAGAAATGATTAGTTGTTGTTTTCTATATCCTAATTTAATTTGATGAGAAACAGGATATTTTTTGACATCTTAATTTATTTATCAATTAATCCTTTTATTTCCAGATAATCAATAATTAAATAAGTTGTTGTTTTGTTTGGATCGTAAAGTTCATCGTATGGTTCTTTAACACCTTTTTGACTTTGATATTGTGCTAATTTTCTTGTAGCTTCTCTACAGTCCTTATTAGGATTTCTGTTTCTTTCTAGTTGACCAATAACTTTTAAAAGCTCTTGGATAGTTTGACAGTATTCTTTATTCTTTTCTGGTCTCTATTTCCTTTGTTTGCTTGCTAAGAATTGGGTCGTATGTATCCATTGGGTCAAATGTTCTATCCGGAGGAAGGCTTCTAGCATAATCATCTATTTTAGCTATTTTACCAAAAAAGCTTTTATCTATTTTTACAGAATCTGCAATTTGAGCTTCCAAAGTAATAATTTTTTTGTTTTTGCTATCAATTTATTTGTTTAGTTCTTGAATCTTTTCATCTTTTGCCACCAGCTTAGATTCTTGGTCTTGGCATTTCTTGATTTCAGCCAAAACATTGTTTTCCTCTGTTAAATTCTTTATTTTATTCTCTAAGTCCTGAATTATATCATTGGGAAAAATAATTTCCTGCCTCCCAAATGCTAATACTGCCGGACATAATCCTTCTATTAAAACTGCAATAAATAAAGCACCGAGAAATTTATCCTTTATTTTAATTTTTTCTGTAATTCCTCCCAAAGCAATTAAACCAGAAATCACAAACAAAAATAGAAATGAGGCAAACAGAGCGATTACCATCACTTTTTGATATTCTGGTTGTTCTTTTTGTTTTCGATCTTCTGGTGGATTATTTTTTTGTGTTTGAGTTATCAAGTAAGTTTTCTTTTGTCCGGGAAATGAAATAGGTAAAGTTGATTGTTGATTTTGATAATTGATGATTTCAACTTGATTATAGTGGTGTTTGTTTTTGAGGTTGTCTTTCTCAATAATTATGGGCAGGCAACTAGAAGCGACCATCAAAAAAGTTGAAATTAATAAATAATATCAAATCCGGTTAAACAGCCATAGAATGGTTAAGTTAGGAGGAGTCAGGAGTCAGGAGTCAGGAGTCAGGAGGAGAAAGAATTACAAAGATCAACGTAGTTATGGCGATTGAAGATTTTTTTTATGTCCAATTAAACGGATTTGATATAAATTGATTTCATTTTATTGACGGGAAATTGCTAATTTTTACTTCCATGGTAATTTGTATAACATCTTGATGAGAAGTGGTAAGTAATAATTATCGGGACTTTGATATTTTTTAGGCTGAAAATGGCTTCAAACTCAACCGTAGCAATGAAAACACGTTGCTCTAGCTAAAAATGGCTCAAATCTAGATATATCAAGAAATAGGCTTTTTTGACGTTAAAGCATTACACAGCAAGGGTTTAAAACTATTTTTAAGGCATTTTTTGCTAAAGTCCCGTTATTCATAATTACCCAGAAAACATTTTTATATGGCCACTAATATAAAATAGTCAATCTATGAGGTTATTTAGTCAGTTCTATCCATACATTTAACCTCTGTCCATTTATACCTTTTTGTCTTTTGAAACGATGAAAATATCGACATTAGTTATTTGGAAAAATTTACCTTTTTATAAGTAAATTTTGTCTTCAATGATTGAATTTTAACTGAAAGATTTAAGTCAGAGCGCTCCTTTTCCACAGGCACTTTACTAACGCTCCGACTGGCGATCGCTCAATGGAAAGTCAATGGAGGTACTCCAACACCCAGAAAGCTTACCAACTTTGAAAAACTTCTCGTTGCCAAAGGTACTCCGTCATTGATTTATTTGAGCTATCCATAATAACGATCGCCTGTAATTGTGACTTATTATTTCCTTCTTTTATGCCCAAATTCCATACCTGAATCTTGACGTTTTCAAAAAAAAATCATTACTTATTTAATTTTCTAATCATTTTCATCACTTCCTGATAATCCTCATTTTTTCCTTGTTGTTGATAAAAAACGGCCGCTTTTTCAAAGTCATCTATTGCCTCTTGATATTTTTTGGTAAAGTAACGAAGTATACCACGATTATAATAAGTTTTAGCATCTTTTGGTTCCAGCTTAATTGCTTCTGTATAATCATCTATTGCCTGCTGATAATCCGCTATTTCATAATTAGAAATGCCTCGATTATTATAAGCATCTGCATAATCCGGATTAATCTTAATTGCCTCAGTAAAATCAGCGATCGCCCCATAAAAATCCTTCATTTCATAAAGACAAATACCTCGATTATTATAGGCATCAGCATCTTTGGGATGAGATTTGATCACTGTAGTAAAATCAGCGATCGCCTCCTGATAATTTCCCATGACAGAGTGAAGACTTCCTCGGTTGTGGCAAGCGTTAGGATCGCTAGGATCGATTTTAATCGCAGTAGTAAAATCAGCAAGTGCCTTCTGATAATCTTCTAAATGTGAATAAGCAACACCTCTTTCATTATAACAGGTATAAATTTGATAGGGATCGAGATTAAATGTGAGTGCTTCAGTAAAATCAGCGATCGCCTCCTGATAATTTCCTATTTGAGACTGTGTTTTACCTCTCTGGTAGTAAATATCGGCTGGATTAAGTCGAAGTGCTTCAGTTAAATTAGCGATGGTTTCTTGAGGATCTTTTTCTTGAGGCAGAATTTGTTTTTGCTTGTAGCGAGCATCACTCTTTGGCGCAAGAGGCCAAACATTCTTCAAAACTGGTTCTGGAGATGTTTCCATCTCATTATCTGATGTCTGTGATAAAGTCTCCTCTACTGATACACCTCTCTGTAAATAACTATTTAATTTTTGCTCAAGGGAATTATAAGTTTTAGCATATTTTGGTTCCAGTTTAATTGCTTCTGTATAATCATCTATTCCCTGCTGATAATCTCCTATTTGATAATTAGAAATGCCTCGATTAATATAAGCATCTGCATAATTCTGATTAATCTTAATTGCCTCAGTAAAATCAGAAATCGCTCCATTAAAATCCTTCATTTCATAAAGACAAATACCTCGATTATTATAGGCATCAGCATCTTTGGGATGAGATTTGATCACTGTAGTAAAATCAGCGATCGCCTCCTGATAATTCCCCATGACAGAGTGAAGATTTCCTCGGTTGTGACAAGCGTTAGGAACGCTAGGATCGATTTTAATCGCAACAGTAAAATCAGCAAGTGCCTTCTGATAATCTTTTAAATATGAATAGGCAACACCTCTTTCATTATAACAGGTATAAGTTTGATCTGGATCGAGATTCAATGTGAGTGCTTCAGTCAGATCAGCGATCGCCTCCTGATAATTTCCTATTTGAGAATGTATTTTACCTCGCTGGCAGTAAATATCGGCTTCATTTTGCTTAAGTTGAAGTGCTTCAGTTAAATTAGCGATGGTTTCTTGAGGATCTTTTTCTTGAGATATAATTTGTTTTTGCTTGTAGCGAGCATCACTATCTTTAAAATTAGAAACATCATTTTTTGATGTCAAGGGCAAAACATCCTTCAAAATTGCTTCTTGAGATTTCTCCTTTTCCACATCAGTCTGTGGTGTTGGCACCGTTATTTCCTCCACAGATGCTTCTGGAGCTAACTCAGTCTGTGGTGTTGGCACCGTTGTTTCCTCCACAGATGCTTCTGGAGCTAACTCAGTCTGTGGTGTTGGCACCGTTGTTTCATCCACAGATGCTTCTGGAACTTTGTTCATCTCCGCATCATTTTTTTGTCTCTGTTGTAAAGCATTATCTACTGATGTATCTCTCCGTAAATAACGATTTAACAAACTTTTCACAACGGAGTTTGAATTATCGGAGATGTCTGATGTTTCTGGAGATTTCTCTATTTCTGTCTGTGGTATTTTTGCAGTACTCTCCTCCACAGACACATCTGGAGATTTCTCAATTTCTGTCTGTGATATTTCTGGGGTACTCTCCTCCACAGACACATCTGGAGATTTCTCAATTTCTGTCTGTGATATTTCTGGGGTACTCTCCTCCACAGACACATCTGGAGATTTCTCAATTTCTGTCTGTGATATTTCTGGGGTACTCTCCTCCACAGACACATCTGGAGATTTCTCAATTTCTGTCTGTGATATTTTTGCAGTACTCTCCTCCACAGACACATCTGGAGATTTCTCAATTTCTGTCTGTGATATTTTTGCAGTACTCTCCTCCACAGACACATCTGGAGATTTCTCAATTTCTGTCTGTGATATTTCTGGGGTACTCTCCTCCACAGACACATCTGGAGATTTCTCAATTTCTGTCTGTGATATTTTTGCAGTACTCTCCTCCACAGACACATCTGGAGATTTCTCAATTTCTGTCTGTGATATTTCTGGGGTACTCTCCTCCACAGACACATCTGGAGATTTCTCAATTTCTGTCTGTGATATTTTTGCAGTACTCTCCTCCACAGATACATCTGGAGATTTCTTCATTTCCGCATCATTTTTTTGTTTCTGTGGTGAAGTCTTCTTTACTGATCGACCTCTCTGTAAATACTGATGTAACACACTTTTCATAGGTGAGTTAGCTGAACTAGGAGATTTTTTCATCTCCACATCATTTTTTGATTTCTGTAGTAAAGTCTCCTCAGCAGATACATCTGGAGATTTCTCTGTCTCAATCTCAGTCTGTGGTGCTTCTGTTGTTGTTTCTTCTGTTGTTGTTTCTTCTGTTGTTGTTTCTTCTGTTGTTGTTTCTTCTGTTGTTGTTTCTTCTGTTGTTGTTTCTTCTGTTACTGCTGCACTCTGACTCTCTATCAGAGAAAGCAGATACTCTCGTTTTTGATTAGCTTCATCATAATCAGGATTTATTGTTAGTGCTTCCGTGTATGAGGCAATAGCTTTTTCACAATCTGCCATTGCCTCATATACAAAACCTCTATTGTAATAACTATCAGCATCATTAGGATTAAGTCTAAGTGCTTCATCTAAGTCAGCGATCGCTTCGGTATAATACCCCATTTGAGAAAGAGCTAAACCACGATTATTATAAAAATCGCTATTACTGGGATTAATTTTAATCGCTTCGCTATAATCAAAAATTGCACCTTGATAATCTTCTATTTGATGCTTGGTAATACCTCTATTGTAGTAAAGATCTGCATTACTTGATTCCATCTCTATCACTGTCGTATAATCAGCGATCGCACCATAATAATCTCCCCATTGGTAACGAGCTAGTGCCTGCTCATAAATAACTGCAATATCAATTTGATTATTTTCCATCTTGTTTACTAATTTTCTTCAATTAATTTTTTATCCTTTACCATATAGTAAATCATCTATGTTAAATATTTTTTATCAATGTCAAAAAAATTCATATATTGGCCAAAAATTTCCCATTTTTTATAATACTTATACTATGATTAATAGTATAATAATATTTTACTTTGAACAAATAAAAAGATAGTAATATCACTTCCGGTTGAATACTTATAAATAAGTTAGTAGGGAGGGGGGAGCTAAGAGAGGCGAGAATAGAGAGATTTGCCCTGTGTAACGAGGATAGGTTTTTTCATCACTAATTATCCGGACTTGATATAAATCATTCAAAATCAACAGAAGGAGAACAATTACATTAAACCCTCTTTTCTCTCAAAGATTTTCATCTACAAGTTCTCAAAGTAGGACTAATTTTATAGCAAAGAATGGGTTGTTTAAGACAGAGATTGATGATGAATCTTAAGTGAAGAAAGGTTTTTCCCACTATTGCTTGTTGCCTGCTTTGAAATAGCAATCAGCAATTTCTATTCCAAAAGAAAAATCTCTCCAGAAGTCAATCTGAAGAGATGAAATAAATGATTGAATTACTATTTTTTCAGGGAACAGTTTTGTGCTGATTCTATCTATGATGCTGAAGCATTGAAACTTTGTCCTGCTTCCTGCTGTTCATTATTATCTGATTGATTTTTTTGATCCTGAACTGACTGCCAAATCAATCCACCTAAATGAGTAAATGCTAAAGCGATCGCTGACACGGACAAAAGATAACTATGTAAAGTGTACTGATGCAATACAGTCATTGTACTAATACCATTACCACCTGTTAAAATATATAGTAGTAAAGAACCAATAAAAGGAATAGTTTCTACAGTAGATAATTCTATAGAAAATCTCCAAAAACCTTCTTGAGACCAGTCAAGAATCATTGCTGTCCAACCCAAACCAATTGCGACTAAAACAAGGAAAATTCCACTAATCCAAGCAATCAACTAACTAGAGCGAAACTGCCGACTTAAAAACATAATTACTATTTGAATTAAGCCGAGAATAATGATACTGTTACCAGCATAATTGTGTAAATCTCGAATTATCCATCCGAAAGGAATTTGACTGGTAATCATTTCTAGAGATTTGTAAGCACCACCAGTGGTGGGTTGATAATTAAACGCTAACAATGTTCCAGACAAGGCAGAGATTAGAGTTAATGTCAAAATTGAGACAGCTACAATGGTAGCTAATCTCCGTAAACTCAAGGTCGAATTAATATTGTTAATCATTATGATGAGTGAAAGTCGATAAATTATTGCGGATATTAAAATTAGGATTTACCTACCTGCAACATATTTTCGCCATTGTTACCGATAGGGTTTGCGCAGCAGTCCGGAACGGAAAGCAATCTCAAATCCTAGTTTTTTGTACCTGATGTGTAAGTCCTGAAAATTAAGCAGATACAGCATTAAAGCCATGTGTGTAAAGTCTGCAAAATTAAAGATAGATAAAATCGCCACTCTGGATTTAGAGCGCTATTAACTTTATTTGTGACCGTATTATGTAAATCTTAAACATAACTTTTTTTTGTTGCAATTTAGGCAAAATTATCAAACATAATTAATAGCGATCGCTCATACCACAAAACGCAAATTAATTATGTATAAAATTATACTTTTATTAAGATAGATAAAAAAAAAGCGTTTCGGTCCGGAATGCTCCGCAAATAGCAATTGCTGCAATCAGAATTTTCTAAAGTCATGCTCTGCAAACAGCTTAGATTTATACTGAGACCGAGAGAAATGCAATTTCAAAGAGGATTTCAACCCAAGCTGATAGCTGAAAACTTTTAGTCCAGAACTAGTTAAAAATTATGGGTTTCTAAATTAACTGATATACGTTTCCAATGTCTAACACTAGGAGCTAAAGTAATTAAATCTTCAATATTGCGGTGCATTGCAATACAAATAGCATCTAAAGGTAAATCATTAGGGTCGTAACCGAAAGGATTTTCTATTTCTAGAGCAATTTCTTCAATTCCAAATACTGTAAAACTGATTAAGGCAACTACTATACCAGTCCAAAAATGAAACTCATTAACTATTTGAAATGGTAATGATAAACAATAAATTAACAATAATTGCCTTAGATGAATTGAATATGCTAAAGGAATTGGTGTATTTAAAATTCCCTCACAACAAGTTAATGCTTCAACCATTCTATCCAACAACTTAAACATCGCAGTAAGTTGATAAGGATTAATACAACCACGTTCATATTGATGCTGGAGATAATCACTAATCCAAAAAGCAATATGAATAGGAGGATGATTCATTTTTTTGAGCTTTTCATACCACTGTTTAGGCATATATCCCTCTAATTCTCTATTTACACTCTGACGGCGCAAATATAATTTACTAGCGATAGCAAAGGCTACTAATAACCTGATTATTTCCTCTTTTACTTTTCTATCTGCTGGTTCATTTTCTTCAACAGAAACCCAAATTTGTCGGGCAAAATTACGAACTGTATTAACAATTTGCCCCCACAGTTGCCGACCTTGCCAGAATCTTTCATAAGCAGTATTTGTTCTAAAAACTAATAGTAAACCCAAAACTAAACTAGGAACAATACTACTTTTCGCCGGCAAAGTCACAGGAAAATTAAAATAGTTAAGTAAAGAAATCAAGCCACCAAAAAATCCGCAGAATGTCACCCGAAAAATAATAGCTGGAATGACCGAATATCGCATTTGCAGAATAACCGTCAACCATTCTCGCTTTTCCCTATAGCGACCATCTATCACGCTGTTTGTAAACATATTAATTTAGCAAAATTTAGACAGATCGAAATAATCTGTGCATTCATACACACCCAAATTAATCTTACTCTCCTTTTTCTATCAGATAAAGGAAAGCTTCAAAAATGATAACTCTTGGGTTATATTATGTCCAGTCAATTAGCCTTGAAGGAGTAGTCATATCATGTCCGTTTAATTAGTTATAATAAAGTTCTTAGGTCGTAGGTGTAAATTCAATAGGACTTACGCATTACAAGGTATTTTCGTCATTGCGACCGACAGGAAAGCAATCTCAAGCCCTAGTTTTTCGTACCTCATGCGTAAATCCTGTTCAAGTGAGAATACTGGAAAGGGAGCACAAATTTGGGATATTCCTTCAACATCGCTTCAATAGAACATTTTTATTATACTTAATTATCCGGACATGGTATCAGTAGGACTGAGAATGGGGTCGATGGGAATTTAAGCAATCGCATTAAACCTACAACTTTCTTCAATCTGTTTGTATGTCCAACCGTATATATGTTTTTTTTCATGTATAATTTTTAATATACAACCATATAATTACTGATAACTAAAATAGTGTTTGGTGTTTATAGTGTACTAGAGCCAAAATTTTACGCATATTTCATTATTGACTCTTTCCCAATTTTCTTCACCAGAGTTTTTTTTTTGACAATTGTTGATATTATAGAAGAACAAAAGTTAAGCTATATATCCTATTTATTTATTAGCTGTTAAGACTATTCGGTCTGAGTCACTTTTTTCTTTTCCAAGCTACTTTGAAATACTGCTGCTGGACAATTCTGAAGAAAATAAAAATTATGCTATATATCCCTGGCTATTCAAATTTACAAACCTTATACCGAGGCAACAACAGCATAATATATAGGGCATTACAGCAGTCCGATCGCACCCTAGTTCTCCTCAAAACACAAATTTCTGAATACCCAGCTCCAGAAGAAATTGCGCGCATCAGACATGAATACAACATCCTCAAAAACCTCAACTTTGAAGGAATTGTCAAATCTATAGACCTGACCCACCAGGAATATCGCCTCATCCTCATCCTCGAATACTTCAATTCCCTATCTCTCAAACAACATATAACAGACTCATTGATCGCAATTCCTCAATTTATCAACATAGCCATCCAACTTAGTGACACCCTAGATAAAATACACCAACAACAAATAATCCACAAAGATATTAAACCCCACAACATCCTGATCGATCCCACCACACAAAAAATAAAAATCATCGACTTCAGCATCGCCACCCGTCTAAAAACAGAAACTCAGGCCATCATCAACCCAAGTTATATAGAAGGCACTCTAGCCTATATATCTCCAGAACAAACTGGACGCATGAACCGCTGCATAGACTATCGCAGTGACTTCTACTCCTTAGGTGTCACCTTCTACCAAATGCTCACTAAACAGCTTCCCTTCTATAGCAATGATCCAATGGAAGTCATCCACTCACACATAGCTAAAACCCCTATCTCCCCACACCAAATTAACCCAGAAATTCCCATTGCTATATCCTTAATAGTGATCAAACTGCTATCAAAAAATGCTGAAGACCGCTATCAAAGTGCCCTCGGATTAAAAGCAGACCTTGAATATTGCTTGAGTAAACTACAAAGCATCAAAAGACTTCAAGCCTTTACTCCAGGGAAAAAGGATAAAAAAGGTCAATTTAGTATCCCCCAAAAGCTCTATGGTAGGAAAACAGAGGTCAGCCTCCTCTTGGAAGCTTTTGGTCGTGTAAGCAATACCGATGACGAGAGCATCAGTCAATGCAATAAAGAAATCATTCTAGTTACAGGTTACTCCGGGATCGGTAAAACCAAAGTAGTTAACGAAGTACATAAACCCATAGTTAAAGCCAGAGGCTATTTCATTGGTGGCAAATTCGATCAATTCAAACGGGACATTCCTTATGCTGCTATCAGCCAAGCTTTTCAACAGTTAATCAGTCAGTTACTTACAGAAACTACACTAAAAGTTGCCGAATGGAAGGAGAAACTATTAACCGCATTAGGAGAAAATAGTCAAATCATCATTGATGTCATCCCAGAATTAGAATTAATCATCGGTAAACAAGAAAAAGTAGGCCAGTTAGGGACAACTGAATCACAAAACAATTTCAATCAACTATTTGGAAAATTTGTCCGTGTCTTTGCTCAACCAGAACATCCATTAGTTTTATTTCTTGATGATTTACAGTGGGCAGATCTAGCATCATTAAACCTGATCGAACAATTAATGACGGACAGCGAAACCAAACACTTATTATTGATCGGAGCTTATCGAGATCACAAAGTTAACCCAGTACATCCGACCATCCAAACCATAGAAAAAATCCAAAAAACCAGCACAACAGTTAATAAAATTATATTAGAACCCCTAAAAATCAATTACATCAGACAATTAGTAGCAGAAACATTATCAGAAGAAGCTACTACAACTAATGAGCGACTCACTCAATTATCAGACTTACTATACAGTAAAACCCAAGGTAATCCGTTTTTCTTAACTCAACTACTCAAAACATTATATACAGACAAATTGTTAATATTTGATTTTACAGTTGGATATTGGATGTGGGATATTGAACAGATTCAAAGTGTGGGAATAGCAGATTTAGGAGTAGTAGAATTAGTTGCTAGGAATATTGAAAAACTATCAACAACTACCCAAAAAGTTTTAAAACTAGCAGCTTGTATTGGCAATAAATTTAGTTTAGATGTATTGGCAGTTGTTAACGAAAAATCTGTAACTCAGACAGTAAAAGATTTATGGAGTGCTTTACAAATAGGTTTAATATTACCACTCACTCAGGATTATAAAATTCCCTTATTATTTTCTGAAAATGACAATTCCCGAGAATTATTATTTGATGAATCTAGAGTAAGTTATCGTTTTTTGCATGACAGAGTTCAGCAAGCAGCATATTCACTTATTCCCGAAGAAAATAGAAAAAAAATCCATCTAAAAATTGGTAAGTTGTTGTGGAAAAGTCTGCCCTCTGAGCAAATAGAAGAGAACATATTTGATCTTGTAAATCAGTTGAATATAGGGCGAGATTTCATCACAGAAACAGAGTTACAAGAAGGGTTGCTAAAATTAAATTTATGGGCAGGGAAAAAAGCCAAAGGAGCTACAGCTTATGAGGCTGCGGGTAGATATTTGAATGTGGGGTTAGAGTTGTTACCCACAAATAGTTGGGAGAGTAATTATGAATTGACGCAGGATGTTTATTTTGAGATACTAGAAGTTGAATATTTGAATGTGAACTTTGAGTCGGCGCAACAATTGTCGGAACTACTTTTGTCTAAGATTCAAAGCAATCTGGATCGAGTGAAAGTTTATGAGTTACAAATTCCATATTATTATTCTCAGAATCAACCCCAGCCAGCTATAGATATTGCCTTGTTAGCGTTAAAGTATCTAGGAGTGAGCTTACCGGCAAAACCAAATAAACGCGATGTTTTAGTGGAATTAGCTAAAACTCAATTAGCTCTAAGTAGTATAGAAATCAAGGATTTAGCAAATACTGCTATCATGAATGATTCCGAACAGATAGCAACTATGCGACTGTTAATGGCAATGATTCCGGCTGCTTTTAATGCTAATCCAGCTTTGTTTCCTTTAGCTGTATTTAAAATGGTGAGAATCTCTTTGAAATATGGTAACTCTCATCTGTCTGCTTTTGGATATGTCAACTATGGCTTAATTTTGTGTAGTATTTTGGGAGACTTTAATTCAGGCTATGAATTTGGTCAACTAGCTCTAGATTTATTAGACCGACTTAATGCTAGAGAAATTAAAGCAAAAGTATATTTTACTTTTAATAATTTTATTCGACACTGGAAAGAACATCTTCAGGAAACGATCAACCCATTACTTGAGGGATTTCAAAGTGGTCTATCAGTGGGAGATTTAGAGTTTGCTTCTTATTGTCTTTGTTTTTATACGAATAATAAATTTTGGGTGGGTGAACATCTAGATACTGTCGCTCAAACCCAAAAACAATCTATTGATGTGATGTTGAAATATAAACAAAAACTTGTTGGCGATCATCTGACGACTTGGAGCCAACTTGTGTCAATGTTGAAAGCTGAAGTGCAGCCAACAGATGATTTATTGAAGCTAGGAGAAAAATTATCTGTTTTAAAACAGGCAAATGATAGTAGAGGGATAACTAATATTTACCTATCGCAACTAATTTACTTTTATTTGTGGAAAAATTATGTGGCAGCTCTAGAAAACGTAGGAGCAATGGCAGAATATCTAGAAGGAATGAATGGGTCAATTGAAATTGTGCAATACAACTTCTACTACTCTCTTTCCCTGCTAGCTAACTACCTCACTGTCTCTCCAAAAGAACAAAAACAATACCTAAAGCAAGTCAAATCCAACCAAAAACAAATGAAAGCTTGGGCAGAGCACGGCCCCATGAACTTCCAACACAAATACGACCTAGTGGAAGCAGAAATAGCCAGAGTTTTAGGTGAAAATGAAACAGCAGCAACCTACTACGAAAAAGCAATTTCTGGATCCTCAGAAAACGACTACATCCATGAAGAAGCGATCGCCAACGAACGAGCAGCAGAATTTTATCTGTCTCTTGGCAGAGAAAAAGTAGCCAAAACCTACATGACGGAAGCCTATTACTGCTATATTAGTTGGGGTGCTACTGCCAAAATCAAAGACTTAGAAGAACACCACTCCAACCTAATTATTCGTACCCAAACAGCAGAAATAACAAAACTTGACATCACAAAAACTATATCTTCAATCACCAGCAAAACTAGCAAAAACCTCGACTTTTATACTATTATTAAAGCTTCCCAAACTATCTCAGAGGAAATCGAACTAAATAGCTTGCTTGATAAAATGATGCACATCCTCATGGAAAACGCTGGAGCAAACAAAGGAACTTTAGTTTTGAACAGCTCTGGTACTTGGGAAATTCCTATTCAATGCCTGAGCGACGACTCTGACTCATCCATCACACATCTCGATCCAACTAAAAGTTTACCCCATACTGTTATCAACACCGTCAAACAGACTCAACAAACTGTACTCATCAATCAGCTTGAAACAGAAACTACCTTCGCTGGAGATCCATACCTGATCGAACACCAGCCAAAAAGCCTCTTGTGTACTCCGATCGTCAAGCAAGGAAAATTTATTGCTCTCCTTCTCCTAGAAAACAGCCTCGCGACAGGAGCATTTACTCCAGACCGCATAAAAGTCCTCCATCTACTTATGAACCAAGCGAGTTTGTTGCAATTTAAGCAGGGTTTGCTGTAAGTGCAACATTTAACCTACTCAAAGCTATACACTGCTATATTTACCCCATATAGTAGATCGACAACAAATGTTTATCCAAGGGTTGCTCCTTTAGGAAAACCAGTGGTGCCAGAAGTGTAAACAATAGCAGCAGGAGCTTTCGGTTCCATGGAAACTGCCTTGAAATTAGAACTCCCTTTTTCGAGCAGAGTAGACAAGCTGATATCTGTATCTGTTCCACCCTCAGCAATTAAAACATTTTTGAGAAAAGCTAAATCCCCATAGGGTATTTGCTCCCTCAAAGATTCTGTTGTCACAACTGCTACTGCTTCACTATCATTGAGGATGAAGCTAACTTCATCACTTTTCAGCATTGAATTGACAGAAACAACCACGGCACCACGTTTGAGAATTGCCAAATAAGTAATGACAAATTCAGGAATATTTGGTAAAAACAAAACTACGCGATCGCCACATTTTATTCCCAAATACCGCAAACTGATCCACAAACTAACTCTAGAATTGCTACCATAAACAGCAATTCGATATTTGAAAAGCTAAAGGCATCAATCAGTTTGTGATTGAGCAATCAGTAGAATTACTGAATATCATATCCAAATAAATTCGGGTCAACTTCTCCCAAATTCAAATCATTCAACCCATATTCAGACCAACGTCTATCAACCATTGCAGCAACATCGGCATCAGACTCCAAAGCTGCACCCCACTCATGGTCAGTTTCAGGAGGGATTTTTGTAGTTGCATCTATTCCCATACGACCACCCAAACCAATTTTTTCGCTAGCAAAATCTAAACTATCAAAAGGCGTATTCGGCAAAATAAACACATCCCTAGAAGGATCGACCTTAGAGCTAATTGCCCAGACTACTTGACGCGGATCTCGAATATTAATACTCTCATCTACCACAATGACAAACTTTGTATAAGTAAACTGTGGCAAAGCACTCCAAAAAGCTAATGCTGCTCTTCGTGCCTGACCTGGATATGCTTTCTTAATAGAAATTACGGCAGCTTTGTAACTCAGAGCTTCCATGGGGAGGAAAAAATCAACAATTTCTGAAACTTGCTGTCGGAGAATAGGGGTATATATCCGGTTAAGAGCGATCGCCATCATTGCTTCTTCTTTCGGCGGTCTCCCACTAAAAGTTGTTAAATAAATTGGGTTTTTGCGGTGAGTCATGCAGTGAAATCTAACAACCGGAGAATCTTCCAATCCACCATAATAACCCATGTGGTCGCCAAATGGTCCGTCAGGTAACATTTCCCCAGGAGTAATAGTACCTTCGAGGACAAATTCTGAATCTGCGGGTATTTCCAAATCTAAGGTTTTACACTTATTTAACTTTACCCCAGAACCACCGTAAAGTCCTGCGAATAGCCATTCTGACAAGTCTACTGGAATTGGAGTAGCAGCAGCCATAATAATTAATGGGTCTACTCCCAGAGCGATCGCTATCTCCAGTTTCTTACCATTTTCTGCTGCTTTTCGCAAATGTCGCGCTCCACCACGGACTGATAACCAATGCACGCTCATGGTATTACGAGACTGTAACTGCAACCGATAAACTCCCACATTAGGAGTACCTGTTTCACAATCTTTTGTAATTACCAAACCAAGAGTTATAATTTTACCTGCATCTCCGGGATAGGGGCGAATCATCGGAATTTTGTTTAAGTCGAGAGCGTCTCCCTCAACGACGACTTGTTGACAAGGAGGGAAAAAGTCGCGTCCTGGTTTTGCCTTAACCACATCAAATAGGACTTTACCAAATTCTACTGCTTGAGAAATCTTTTTTGGTGGTTTGGGTTGTTGCAGCATTCCGAGTTTTTTACCCAAGGTTTCTAACTCCTGGGGTTTTTCCATATTCATTGCCCAGCATACTCTTTCCTCCGTACCCAAGAGATTTATTGCTATGGGGTGGTCAGACCCTTTAACATTTTCAAATAGGAGAGCAGGGCCACCCTTCTGTAGCATTCGGTTACAAATTTCTGCTATTTCTAGGTCTGGGTCAACTAAAGCTTTGATTCGGTATAGTTGTCCTCGGTCTTCTAAAATTTTCAGGAATCCTCTTAAGTCGCGGGCCATAGTTTTATTAATTTTTGTTAAACAACGGTATGATATCACAGGAGTCATATAAGTTATCAGTTATCAGTAGGTAGAAAGGAATTTTTTTTTAATCTGAAGAGTATGTCAACCATCAACCAAATTTTACCTCTACCCGCTCTACAAAAGCTTTGTTATTTAATCATTGGCGATTTTATAGCGCTGCGCGCAGGCAACAGCTCCGGAAGGCAACAGCGGTGCGACCCCGCGACTATGCCAGCTCGCTTGCGGAATGCGCACTCCTGTGAGGCAATAGGGGGAATAAAAATCTGTTTGCGCAGCATCTCCGTTGGAATAATATAAGACTTTTCGCTATTAGACATCTCCGAAAATTAAAAATCAAATCAATTATCATCCAGAAATCATCTATTCTTTCTTCCTGTTCCCTGTTCCGGTGTTCCCTGTTCCCTCTTTTCTGGAGATGTCTATTGGACAATTCCTACAATTTATAAATATGCCAGCGCACATTGCTATATATCATGTGCTCCCTCCGGGGGAGCTACGCTAACGGGTGATTAGTTATAAAAAAAACATACCTCTAGCTTCAAAGGCAAATCTGTCGATTTTTTCTACTCCTGTACGGGCGTTTCATGTCGCGGAGCGTTAACGGCCAACCGAAGACGATCTTACTGCATACCTATGGCAGTTTCAAAAATATGAAAACTAATAGGACTTACACAGCAATTAAACTTTACCCTACAGGATACTCTACCGCAGTTAGGGAATAACACTTAAATTGTGAGTAAGTTCTGAGTAGTATAAATGACAAGTTCTAATTTGGAAAAAATTTTTATGTCCAAAACTATAGCGATTTCACGAATAGAAGCAGAAACTCAAGAAATAGACCCTTTAACATTACTTTATATTAGAGAAGGATTAACCAGAGATTCCTTAGCTTTAATGTTAGGAGTGGCTAGAGATACAGTAGACAAATGGGCAGCACAAAGAAGGCAACCATCTCGGCCTATTCGTCGTCTTGCTGCAGAAATTTTGGCACGTTGGCAACGTGATCGCCTTACCGATAGAAAAATGTAAATCACTTTTAGGTTTTTGTCCTACACAGTTAATAATTATCAGGCTAAGGTAGATACAGGTGAACAAAAAACACCAAAAAAAATCAAAGTTATCAATCATATTTGATAACCAACACTACTTTTTGTTGAGGATAAATAATGCTAGTTTCAACTTTTGAACTACTCTTAAAAAAGATCACTCCTACTCCGGGAAATATTCCTAATTCTGACCGTCAAGTTCTCCAAGGTTACTTTTTAACTATTGCTAATCCTAATAACACTGACTTGAGGCTTCGACTCCAATTTACAGCGACAACACCTAATTTAAATGTAGCTGATACTATTACTATTCGTGATGTAGCAGGTGCTAACGTATTTGGCAATTTAATTCCCACCCCAGACCCTCGTAAATTCACTCTTGATGTAGGAATAGCTGCCCACGATACAGGATTAGTGATTTTACAGCCAGATATTACTACTCTCGATCCACAGGTAGATGAAGTCGAAATTCGTGGATTTGTGGAAATCTTTTTGCGCGCTCCTGCTGGTAATTTTAATTTGCTACTAACTCCCGAACACCGAGGCACATTTGTCAATAATAATCGACCTCGTCGTGCTGACTTTGACCAACTGGTTTATGCTCTACCAACTCCTAATGGAGGTAGTCTATTTCAACTAGCAACACAAGAAGCGTTCATATCTTCTCAAGAGCGCCCTGTTGTTGGTGAAACTGCTGTTAACAACGGATAAAAAGGAGTAGAGTAGTGCTTGTTGTTATTGCCAATAGCTATGACAAGTCTGCTCGGTCTTTTGTTGAACATTCGGTAAGTGATGGTGTAACGCTACTAACCCCTGAAGATTTATCAGTGGTTGGGTGGCGACACCATCTGGGAAATGCGAAAAATTCTACGGCGGTAGTGGGAGGAAAAATTATAGAAGTTGCACAAATAACAGGTGTGTTAACTCGCCTCCCTGTAGTTTTTCCAGAGGAACTTTTTCATATTGTTCCCAACGATCGCTCTTATGTAGCTGCTGAAATGACAGCATTTTTGGTTTCCTGGTTAAATACACTAAAATGCCCAATGCTCAACCGACCGACACCAACTTGTCTACTTGGATCGAATTGGCGATCGCCCCAATGGATTTATGCTGCTGCTCAAGTGGGGATGTCTGTGCGTCCTCTGCATCAACATATTGCTTTAGGGAAGGAAAGTTTGCCAGAGGTAATTCCAGAAAATTCAGCAACAGTAACTGTTATTGGTAAACGTTGTATTGGTGAAGTTGACCCCACCTTAGCAAATCAGGCAATAACTCTTGCTGATGCTGCTGGAGTTGAGTTATTGACTGTTCAATTTAGTCAAGCTGATGCTAATGCAGAATTTATTGATGCTAATTTGTGGACAGATATTTCTCAACCAGCGATCGCTACTGCCATTCTGGAGTATTTTATAGAAGAAGGCAGAAGGCAGGAGGCAGAAGGCAGGAGGAAAAACCTTGCTTTGTCTTACTTTTAACTTTTTTAGGACTTACGCATGAACGCTATTAGTAGTAGAATGACACGTCTAAAAATGTAGGTTGGGTAGAACGAAGTGACACCCAACAAATCCTGATTCTGGTTGGGTTTATCCTAGCGGATAAGCTGGCGCTAACCTACGTCAACCAAACCTACGCTTATTGCACTAGGTCATGCTGCACAAACAGCTAGAGGTGCTGATAACTGATAACTGATAACTGAAATGACCGCTTTTTTAACGAGGAAAAAAAATGTTAATTCTGTTGTGGGGATTACCTGGAGATTCACCCTTAGCAGCAGTACAGAAAGAATTGCAAAATTTAGGTATACCTCATGTACTGCTCAACCAACGAGAAATTATTGAAACCGAAGTTAAGCTTTCTGTAGGGGAAAAAATTACAGGGGAAATCTGCACTCCTACTGACAAAATAGACTTGAATGCAGTCACAGGAGTTTATTTGCGTCCCCACGACTCTTACAAACTCCCGGAAATCATGGAAGCAGGACCTGAGAGTTATGCTTGGCAACACGCGACGGCAGTAGATAATGCTTTGTTGTCATGGGTAGAGATGACTTCTGCCTTAGTTTTGAATCGTTTTTCAGCAATGGCAGCGAATAATTCTAAACCGTATCAATTACAGCAAATTCGTAAGTTTGGGTTTCAAGTCCCTGACACTTTAGTTACTACGACTCCCAATGCGGTGCATGAGTTTTGGCAAGACCATGGCAGTGTGATTTACAAATCTGTCAGTAGTACCCGCAGTAAGGTTTCTCAGTTACGACCGGAGCGCGCGGAACGTTTAGATAATGTTGTTTCTTGTCCAACTCAATTTCAGCAATATATACCGGGTAGGGATTATCGGGTTCATGTAGTGGGTGGAGATGTATTTGCCTGTGCTATTAGTTCTGCTGCAGATGATTATCGTTACGCGGGAGTTACCAATGCTCCTGAAATTTTTAGTTATCGTTTACCGGAAGATATAGAAAATAAATGTAGAGTAATGGCGGCAGAAATGGAATTATCTTTAGCTGGCATAGATTTGCGAGAAACTCCAGAAGGTGAGTGGTACTGTTTTGAGGTTAATCCTTCTCCAGGATTTACATATTATCAGCAAGAAACAAATCAACCTATTAGTAATGCCATAGCTAGATTATTGGCATCGGGAAAGACCGTTTCACGCAAGTTATAAGTCAAAAGTTAAAAGTTAAAAGTCAAAAGAAAGATTTTATCAACTCAGAACTTTGATACTACAGTAATTTACGGAAGTTATTTAACATTTAAAGTTTGAAACTATTTGTGACATCTTTAAAGTGAATTGGTATAGCTACATTGCTGCTGAAAGGATAAGTAATGTTATGTCCGTTAATAGCGTTCAGAAAAAACTTTCTTCTCCTCCTCCTTCTTCTTCCAGGACTTACGCAAAATATCAAATTATACGCCATTTGTAGGGATAAATTGCCATTCGCCCCTACTAGATAGCGGTGCGACCCCGCGTCGGCGTCAGACGCAAGGGAACGCGCACCAAGAGATGGTGGTTATGCGTAAGTCCTCTTCTTCCCTCCTGTACTTCGCCTATCCGACAGTCCCCTACCTGATTTCTGACTCCTCCGTCGTTATTTATAGCGCTACGCAAATACGCTCTGTTCCCTGTTCCCTGTTCCCTGTTCCCTACTATAAAACTATGAATTTAAAATTTACACCACTTTCTTTCAGTTGGGTCGCACTTCACCCTCAACCTCGTGGAATTATCCAATTTATCGGCGGAGCTTTTTTTGGTAGTTTCCCAACGATTTTTTATCGCTATTTCTTAAGTCAAATGTATGCTAAAGGATATAGCATTATTGCTTTACCTTTCCGCTTTAGTTTCCAACATTGGCCTATTGCTATTAGTTTATTAAAAGAACAAAGTATTTTAGCAAAAGCTATGCCAGAACTTGCTGAAAAATTAGGTTATAAAAATAATATCTATACTGACAAATCAAAATATTTTTGGGTTGGTCATAGTTTAGGCTGTAAATATATTGTGCTGCTAGAATTCCTGAGTGAAAATGGATGGCAAGACAAACTCAGAAAATATGCTGATGCTGGCGAGGTAGAAAAAGTAGAAAGAATTTTCCATCAAATTCATCCTAGTATAACTACTATTTTAAATCAGCATTCTTTGTTAATAGCTCCAGATATTAGTGACACAAATAGCGCTATACCTGTCCCTGCTTTAGCAAAATTAATAGACCGAATTGGTTTAGGAGCAAAACCCAATCGAAAACAAAGCCAATCTTTGATTAAACATAGTGATTTATTTCAGTTAATTTCTATGATTTCTTTTTCTAAAGATACTGTTGCAGGGAGTATCACAGATCGAGAAAAAAGTAAAGAAATTCAAGATAAAAGTGATGTACTTTGGTTAATAAATACCTTAAAAAATAGAGGGTTATTACATCAAGAAATCCAGGGAAAACATTTAGAACCAGTGGGAATAAAAGTAGGCAACTATATTGTTGATTTGAATCCTTTAGATAAATTTATTCAGCCAATTGAGCGCAGATATTTAGAACAAGTAGCTTTACATTTATTGGATAATAATAGGTGATACAGAAGGAAAAATCTGGCTTTTTCTGAGTTTTAAGCTTTTGAGATGCCCTAACATTATTGTAACAATTGGTAATCAAAAATATATTGAGAACCTTGATCCATTTTGATGCGTAAATAACCTGCTGTATCCCAATACCATTTTCCACCATATTCAATACTATTTGTCCACACCCGAACTCGGGAATTTTCTAAGAATAAAACATTAGATTGAATTCCATCATTCCAACAAATAATTCCAACTACTCCACTATCTTGACTAATTAGTTTTTTCTGAATCCTGATTCTCTCAACTTTTCCCACAAACTGTCCGTTTTGACCAAAGGAAGTAACTTTTTTTCCATTTATATACCGAAGTTTTTGGCTGGATTTGCTTAAGTTGAAAGATGAAGATTTTTCAACAGAATTAATAACTGAAGATTCTTGTCTATAGTTTTTGCTTTCCGGTTCTTGGTAAGGATTTGGGTTATCATAAATTTCTTCTACAAGTTTGATAATTGGTGTCATTATTTCCATAATAGGAATAGCTGTTTGAGGAAAAATTATTGAGGTGCCCAGAAGTATCAGAAAAGTACCAATAATTTTATTGTCCATGATATTTTAACTTCTTTGTGAGTCCTAGGTTTCTATTTTTATCGAACTAAATAACTCTCATTTTGTAGATTTGAGGTGATTTTATAATTCAGTTTTTTTAAGTTATACTCAAAAATAGGCTGTTTTCCAGCAAGCATTTCAAATCAAGTTTTTCCCATCTATGCTTGAATATTTAAGACTTACTGGAAACAAAACCTTTTATATATTTAATGTGAATTGAGGCTAAGAAAAATTTCTATTTTTCTCCTGATAAATAATATATAAAACTATCCTCAAGTCAGATTTTTGATTGTAATTTGTTGTTCTACTTATTACTCTGTAAAGTTGATGGAATTTTATTCAAAATAATAGGGAAATTCCATGGAACTTCCCTACTACAAAGATTTGATTTTCCTATTATTGAGATGTCAAATTAAAACCGCAAAATTTCTCTACTAAAATCATCAGGAATCGGCTCAATTTCCCAGATTAAACCTTCCCCTGGTTCTAAAATTACATCTACATATAGCTTTTCTACAGCATGGGTAGATACAGCTTCATTATTTTCAAAATTTTCTCCATACTCTGTCAATAATCGCAACTTAAAGCCTGCCGGAATTAAACCTCCCACAGCTATATTTTGCAGTTCAAATCGCCAGATAATTTCACCATCTTTCACTCGACTAATTACCCGCAAAATAAAATATTGTCCGGCAATTTTGAGTTGTTTGGATAAAAAATTATCTGTGGGAATTTCTAATTCTTTTGTGCCTACTTCCTTGTCAAATGCTAAATCTGTTTTTTTGTTGCGTAATAGCCAACCAATTTGTTCAGCTAGTTCGTTAATTCCTTGTTTGAGCAATTCTAAAACATTTATTTCTAATACTTCTGACTCATTTTGCAGTTTTAATTCTTCTAAAATTGCAAATAAATTATCTAGAGGTTGTAGTTTTTCCAGAGGAATAGTTTCTGGTAAATTATCCACATTTTTTACAGGGAAATATCCTAAAACTTTAGCTTTATCCAAAACTTGCTCGAACTGCACCTCTACAAAACCAATGATATTGTCTGGTACATCGGGAGGTACAGAAAATTCTGTTTTTCCAGGCAAAATTGGAATACAAAAAATCTCTTGTTTTCTACTACTAAGTCTGTGGCATTTAACACTCCACTCAGAATTGGATTTAAACTTTTAACCTGTTGTAAATCTGTAGAAAAATCTAACCATTTCAATAAATTATTAACAGCCTTAACAGCAAGAATATTAAAATAAGTTTGTTTGCCAATTTCTGGGTTAGATTGTTCGGCAGCTACACTGGCAGCTTGTTGATGTGTTTCAGCATCTAAAGTTACAAAAACTGGTTGTAATTCTGTTCTATTTATCATTGTCATTTTCTCCTAATATTTCTTGGATTTTTTGTGCAAATAGTTTGGTGTACTTGTCGAAATTCTGCTCAATATCCTGATTAATTTCCTCAAATATACTCTCATCATGTCTGCGCCAATAGGTTTTGAGAGTTTGATATTTAATATCATGTTCCTTAGCAAAACTTGTCCAATTATTTTTATTCTCCGGTTCAGAAAGATTGGTTATTTTTTTGCTTTTTCTGATGTATTTTCCTTTTTGCTTATCAACAATAATCCAGTCCTCTTTTACTGTTACTTTGTCACCTGCATTGCTCAAATAAAAATACTGAATTATTGTTTGGGCGTTACATTCTGGATATCCTTTGGGATGAAATTTCTGTAATTTTCCTTCTGGATCGTTCTCAATGTAAAGTTCTAAAATTAGACCTTTTCTTTGAGTTTTATGATTTTGTATATGGGTAATATAAGTCTCAAAACCATCTGATGTAGAAATATTAAATCCTTCATTAGCTAATAAGTCTATCCAATTTTATTTTTGCTATTCACCTACTGGAGTATCGAGACTAATATCTTGATTCGTCTTGCGGTATAAGTCAAGAATGTCATATTTTAAATATCCATTTATCCACATTACATAACGCTGTCGTACCAGTAGAGGTGAATTTTGAATAAGATCAATTCTCCATCTTTTTTTGTATTCCTGGAAAAACTTATCAATATTGTGTTTTACAGAGAATAAAGTGTTATTAACTGCGTGTAAATAATCTGGATGTTTGTCTTGACAAATTCCTGGCAATTTGGGAGTAATATTTAGTAAACTGTCAATGGTTTGGTTTCTTTGGTCTCCCCTTTGGTTTTTGATGTCGATTAATAGTTGTTTGACTTTTGCATCTTTGTCCATAATTTTATTTTCATAGAATATTAGGGTTTGAGTGTCTCTATATTTAATTTCGATATCTCTTGGAAAAGTTATTCATAATTTGAGTTTCATGGAATATTCAAGTTTGAGTGTCTCTATAGTTAATGTCGATATCCTTGGGAAAAATTATTCATATTTAGAGGAGTTAAGCGTAGGTTGGGTTGAGGGACTCCGAAACCCAACACCAAATAATTAATTGAGTAGACCACAAAGTTGTATGCAACGTCCCTACAAGGTTATCATTTTTTTTATGTGGTTCACTGACCTAAAAACTTCTGTAAATTGTAGCTGTCTAATGCAATCTACTATTAATTATTAATTGGGAGAAAAAAATACTGTAACGAGCTTTTTTTAATTTCGTATTAGAGGTGAAAAATGGTACAGGTAAAAAATCAACTCACATTACAAGAATTTATCGAACTTCCACCAGGAGAGGGAGATATTACTTATGAATTTATTGATGGAATAGCAGTAGCAAAAATGTCGCCAAAAAAATTTCATTCTAAACTGACTCGTGCATTACTTTATTTAATTGATGAATGGTGTCAAGGTAAGGGAGAAGTCTACCCAGAATTGGCAGTTAAATTAATCAGAAAAGGAAAAGATTGGATGCCTGTTCCAGAATTATTATATCTTGCTGCCGAACGTTTTCCTGAAGATTGGGAAGAAGATGTTGCTTGTTCTGTACCGCCAGATTTAGTAATAGAAATTATTTCTCCCGGTCAAACTTATGGTCAACTTAATGCTAAAGCTAAAGATTATTTAGATGCAGGTGTATTAAGAGTATGGGTTATTGATAGTAAAGCTCAGAGTATTACAGTTTTTTATCCAGATGCACCGCCACAAACTTATATGGGAGATACTCTACTGATAGATTCTTTATTTGGAGGATTGGAGTTAACTGCTGAACAAGTATTTAAAAAAGCAGGAATTAGTAATACAATTGTTCCCAATCTTTAGAAAAGATTCATTTATATCTAGAAAAAAAGTTCAGTATCGTTGCTAGAATATTTACTATAATTTCTGGCTTGAAAAGGATAAAAACTACTATGAAATTTGTTATTCGATATCTCTGGAAAAAGTTATTCATATTCAGAGGAGTCAGGCGTAGGTTGGGTTGACCTTAAGGAAACCCAACACAAATTTATAGTTGTTGGGTTGCGCTGTCGCTTTTCATGTCGGCGACAGCCGAAACCCAGCCTACACCTCTTGTAAGTAGAGTTGCTAAAATATTTACTATAATTCCTGATTGTTAAAGGGAGAAAAAATACTATGAAATTTGTTAGTCCTAAGATCGATTATGCTTTTAAAAAAATATTCGGTTCCCAACAAAGTCAAGATATCTTAATCAGTTTTCTCAATGCGATTATTTATGGGGGAGAAAAAATTATTCAGTCTTTGACAATTGTTAATCCTTTTAATCCTGGTCAATTGCTCAGTTTAAAAGATACATATTTAGATGTTAAAGCTGTTTTAGTAGATGGTTCTATTGTAGTGATTGAAATGCAGGTTGCTAGAATGGCTGGTTTTAATAAACGAGTAGCTTATAACCTAGCTAAAGCTTATGCAAATCAATTAGAAACAGGAGAAGATTATCTTCTACTTAATCCAGCTATAGCGGTAACAATTACAGATTTTATCCTATTCCCAAATACTGAGGATGTGATTAATCAATTTGTCTTTCAGGAGAAGACTAAAAAGTTTGAATGTCTGGCAGACCAATTGCAGCTAATTTTTGTAGAATTGCCGAAATTTCAGAAAGCTTTGTCTGAGTTAAATAGTTTGAGTGATAAGTGGATTTATTTTCTGAAAGAGGCTACTCATTTGGATAGTATTCCAGAGAATTTAGGAGAAGTTTCGGAAATAGGAAAGGCTTTAAATATTGCTAATAAAATTAACATGACAGCGGAAGAATTAGATATAGTTGAGCGCCGAGGAATAGCAATGCAAGATGAGAGAGGACGGATAACTTATGCCGAACAACAAGGTAGATTGCAATTAATAATGCGTCAACTTAAAAAGCGTTTTGGAGAAATTCCAGAGGCAATAATTAGTCAAATTGAGGATTTATCTGTTGAAAATTTGGATGATTTAGGAGAAGATTTTTTAGACTTCAATAGTTTGGAAGATTTGTTGAATTGGTTGCAGGATAGATCATAGACCACAGTAGGGACGTTCTATGGAATGTCCCTAAATGGCTTTAGGAGCGATCGCTCAATTAGTAGCGCCAAACAGATACTAACATTACATCAAAATGATAGTCATAACTCCATACTGGTAAACTCAGACGATTAGAAATAATTGCTGTTAAACCATCAAATAAAGTAATTCGTTGATCGGGAAAATTTTCAACTAATTTTGTTGCTGCTAAGTAGTCATCAACTGTGGGATTAATTAATTCAACTCCGGCAAAAATTTGCTGCAAAAATGCTCTGGCAGTTTCATTTCCTAGACGATACAAAACTAAAGTATAGGCTTCTAAAAGAGTCGGATAAGTAACAATAACTCCTAAGTTTTCTTGTTGGAGTTGGTTTAAGTCTGCTTGGGCCTGTTGATGATATTGGTCATCTGGATCGATCGCAGCATAAAGGGGGCCAGTGTCGGCAATAACAGCTCTCATGGTTGTTGTTGAGTGGGAAGGTTGGCAATAACTGAGTCGTGGTTAATTGATGTCTTGTGGTATCCACTGCCTTTTGATGCTGGCGTTATTTGTAGATGTTTTTTGGGTGGGGATAAATAACCACGTTGAGTTAGAAATTCTTCTACTGCTGCTTGTATAACTATATTGGGTGTGGGGGAGTCTTGGCGATCGCGCATATAGGATAATAATGCACTTGCTAGAGGTTCGGGTAAGTTTATGGTTTGTGGTTCCATTTTTTTTGAGTGTGAGGTTTTGGTTGATGATTTTCTAACACAAATTTTGAGTTTTGTCAATTTGGAGGCGATCGCTCAATTTTACTACCGACATATAGCAACTGTAGGGGCGGGTTCCAGTTCAAATTAACAATAGCAACCATTAAATCAAATGAACCCGCCCCCATGTTTATGAATTAAATCAATGGTGGGGGCAGGTTTACATGACTAAACTGCTAATTGACAAAGCTTTCGGCTAAACCCGCCCCTACAATTTTTTTGTTTGGTTTCTAACTTCTGACTTCTGACTTCAAACTTCTGACTTCTACTCAATTCCCTCACACAAACGTTTATCTTCTTCGCTGACATTGGGATTATTCCTCAAATAATCGCCCACCCAGTCGCAGCCTTCTTTGAGGAGGGAGTCGAGGTTTAAATTCCATAGGCGCACGGTGCCATCATGGCTAGCAGAAGCCAGCAGTTTGCCATCGGGGCTGAAACTGAGGTGATTGACCCAATCTTTATGCCCCTCTAAAGTAGCAACAGCAGTGCCATCTGGAAGCCACAGACGCACTGTGCCATCACCGCTTGCAGAAGCCAGCAGTTTGCCATCGGGGCTGAAGAGGTGATTGACCCAATCTTTATGCCCCTCTAAAGTAGCAACAGCAGTGCCATCTGGAAGCCACAAACGCACTGTGCTATCACCGCTTGCAGAAGCCAGCAGTTTGCCATCGGGGCTGAAACTGACGTGGTAGACCAAAATTTTATGCCCCTCTAAAGTAGCAACAGCAGTGCCATCTGGAAGCCACAGACGCACTGTGCTATCACCGCTAGCAGAAGCCAGTAACTTGCCATCAGGGCTGAAACTGACGTGGTAGACCAAAATTTTATGCCCTTCTAAAGTAGCAACAACAGTGCCATCAGCTTGCCACAAACGCACCGTACCGTCATCGCTTGCAGAAGCGAGCAACTTGCCATCGGAACTGAAACTGACGTGTATGATTGAGTATTCATGCCCATCTAAAGTAGCAACAGGAGTGCCATCTGGAAGCCACAGACGCACTGTGCCATCATCGCTTGCAGAAGCCAGTAACTTGCCATCGGGGCTGAAACTGAGGTGATTGACCATACCTTTATGTCCATCTAAAGTAGCAACAGGAGTGCCATCTACTTGCCATACACGCACAGTGCGGTCTTCGCTGGCAGAAGCGAGTAATTTGCCATCAGGGCTGAAACTGACGTGTCTGACTGAATCTTTATGCCCCTCTAAAACAGCAACAGGAGTACCATCTACTTGCCATACACGCACGATGCCGTAATAGCCAGCAGAAGCCAGTAACTTGCCATCGGGGCTGAAACTGACGTGGTAGATTAAACTAGGATCTAATAAAGTCTTAAATTCTTTCCACTTCTCAAAATCAAAGGTCTGTTGCAGCAACACTATACCGCGCACCCTATTTTCCAGACTAACCCAACCAGCTTTTAATTTTTTCCCCAAGGCAATAACATCCAATTGCCTCCCTAAACTCGTAGCTCCCAAATATTCTAAAGTTGCAATTTCCCCTTTAAGTACAGCATTCATCTCCCCAACAACAGCCCGACGCCACTGCCAAACCGCCCCAACCGCCAATAATGACACGATCGCCAAACCACTCACTAACCCCAATATCGTCCTTCGCTTACCCAGTCGTTTCTCCTCTTCCTGTCGTTGACGCAACGCCATCCCCGCCTCAATAAATTCTTGAGTCAACTCAGACAACTCATCACCATATTTAATATAAAGTTCCTCCGCATTCTGCAATGCCACACCCCGCAGCAAAAAATCATCTACTCGCCCATGTTGTACCCACTTTTTAGCATCCTGCTCCATCTGTCGTTGCTGTTGTAGGCGACTTCTATTTTCATCCAACCACCAACGTAAAGTTGACCAATGACAGATTAAGATTTCGTGAGCAACTTCCACAGTAATTTCTGATCCCCCCAAACCCTCCTTGGGAAGGGGGGCTTTTTTGTTGTTATCTTCTAGTGTGGAGTGGGGTGTTGTTGCATCGGGTAAACTTTCCTGTGAGATAGTGATTTTTAATCCCCCCAAACCCCCCTTTCCAAGGGGGGCTTTTTTGTTAGTTTCCTCTTCATTAGTTCCCCCCTTACTAAGGAGGACTAGGGGAGATACATCCCCATACTTAGCAACATCACCATACTCTTCCAAACTTTTTCCCTTACCAAGGGAAACTTTTTCCTCCTGATGAGTCCCCCCCTTACTAAGGGGGGTTAGGGGGGATAAACCACCAACAACAATTAACCGCGCATCACTCAACTTTTTCAACACAGACTCCATCACCTCCTTCCCATACTTCTTACCCAACAACTCCGACTTCAACACCCGACGGCGAGTATCCTTCCCCTCTTCTCCCAACTGCACCAACTCCAGAAAAATAAACTGAGCGCAACTCTCCTCCTCTCGATGCAAACCCCGCCTCACATCCTCCGCTTTATTTTCCAACACCTCCTTAAAACCACCAATTTCCTCCTGATAAACCTGCAAACTCAACATTCCATCCCGGCGCTTTTCCCACAACTCCCGCAACACAAACTGCAACAAAGGCAAACCTCCCAATTCCTCCTGCACTCCATCCAACAACACATCCACCAAACCAGACTCTACCTTTAACCCCACTTTCTCAGCAGGTTTAACAATAGCGTCTCGATATTCCTGCTCCTGCAAATTCGGCGACACCAACATCAAATTCTGCTGCACCAAAACCTGCAACTCAGATACCTCCAAACAATTACCAATAAAATCATCCCGCAACGTTATTATTAACTTCAACTTATCGGACGTTTCCCGCAAAGCACCCAACAGCAAATTCAGAAATTCCGAACGTTCGTTTTCAGCAGTCAAAGTAAATAATTCCTCAAACTGATCCACCACCAAAACCACCATCGGTTCCACGCGACGACGCAACCACAATACCAACCATTCCACACCCAAATGCAACGAACCCTCCATTTCATCAACTTTCCCATCAGTCGCCAATACCCGAGCTAAAGCATTTATCGGGGTTGCACCAGGGCGAAAATAACCACACCAACATTTACCAGGAGGTTGCTTTCCTGCCGCCAGTTTTGGCAAAATACCAGCTTGCACCACCGAAGACTTCCCACTACCCGAAGCACCTACCACTGCCAAAAACGAACTATCCCGCAACCTTGCCAAAATCTCCTGTATCAGCTTTTGCCTACCAAAAAAGAACTCCGCATCCTGTTGACGAAACGCCTCTAAACCTTTATTAGGGCAGATATTAGCATCAAAAATTGTATTAGTTGCCTCCCCAGGAAGCAAAATATCGATAGCATTTCCAGACAAATAAGTTGTAATAGGCAACCGTTGCTGCAACTCAATAACCAACCCCGCAACAGTCAAACCATGTCGAGCATTTCCGAATATTTTCACCAATTCCTGAGAAAACTGTAACGACGAGGAAGCAATAATACATTGAGACTTATTCTTTTCTTGATGCAAATATTCCACCCATTGAGTCAGCACATGATTTTCAGCATTGGGAAAATCAAGAATGATCGCTTGTTGGCGCACCTGAGAATTCCATAACTTTCTCTGCAACCAAAAACAACTAATACGCACCCCATCTCCCAAAACCAGATAATGCTCATGCTCATTATCATCATTAATGACACTTTCAACCTCACCGCGGATGTGCAAAAATGCTGTTTCTAATTGGGTATGGGGAGGGTGGGGAGAGGGGGTAGAGTGGGAAGAGGGGGTAGAGGGGGTAGAGGGGGGAGAGTGGGGAGAGTGGGGAGAGGGGGTAGAGTGGGAAGGGTGGGGAGGATCGATATTTAAACATTTCAATATTCCAGCTTTTACATCTTGCCAAGAGCGGTTAGGTTGCGCCCAATATCCTACATTAAATTCACCCCGACTGTGCAAAACACCTGATAAAGAAACAGTCTCTTCACATCCTACCAAACCATTAATAATTACAGCTTGTCGCCGACTATTTTCATTACTATTAATCGGCACAATTCCTAACACAAACTCCCCCGCTCCCTCCACAATTCTTAGAGGAGTTTGCCCAGGAGATTCTGACTGAATATTTGATTCACCACGATTAGCTTTTTGTTGATTAGTCAAACGAATTTGCTGATTAGTTTTATCAATATATTCCAAAGTGCGATGATAGACATATTTATATAAACTATCCGCCTCAATTACTCCTGACTTATCCGCAGCCTGACCCAAAAAACCTTGAATCAAATAATAAGTAAATAATCCATGTTTTAAATTTTTCCATTCTTCAGATTGTTCGTACTTATCGCAAGACAAAAGCGCATAAAAACCTTGACTTTTAGCAGCCCTTTGCCAAAATAATTCAATTAATTGTGGAGCAATACTAGATGTTTCAGATTCAGATAATTTCTTGCTTTCAGACAAATGCTGAAAATTAATACTTGTGCCACCACTATGACAAGCATCAATAAAAATCAATTGATATTTAGCACCACTTTCTGCCAACTTTTGCAAAATTTCTGATACTGGCAAACCTGTTGTAGTTAAATTATTAGTTTGAGTATTTTTCAGACATAATATTGGTTGTTGAGTTTGTTTGTCTAAAAAACCATGACCGGAAAAATAAATTAAAATAGTATCTTCTTTAGTAGCTTGAGAGACTAACTTTTCTAAGCTATTTTTCACCACGTCAAGATGAGGATATTCAGGAGTATTATCGTGATGGATAATAATAGTTTTATTGGTGAATAATTTTGTAGCTAATTCTAATGCAGCCTTTAATTCCTGACAATCATTAACACAATAATTTAAGTTCTTTATTCTGGCATCATCATATTGATTAATTCCCACTAAGAGAATTAAAAGTTTAGCTTCACCAGTTTGAAGTTTTTCTACATTAGAATTACCAGCCGATCTAGGCATATATTATTCTCCTGGAAGAAGGCAGAAGTACAGAAAGGCAAAGAATCTGGGAATCTTTTCAGTGGCCACTCCGCAGACTCAACCCCCTGACCTTAACCTATACAATATATACGATGACAATAGGAAAAGTTATTCAAACTTTGCTGAGAGCTGAATATTTACCTTCCTTCTTCCCTCTTCCTTCTTCCCTCTTCCTTCTTCCTTCTTCCTTCTTCAATTAACCAATTCTGCCATGCAAATAATCCTCTGTTTTCTGATTTTTAGGGTCAGCAAATAAATCTTTAGTTTCACTAAATTCTATCAATTCTCCTAAATATATAAACGCCGTATAATCAGATAATCTTGCAGCTTGCTGCATACTATGAGTCACAATTAAAATAGTTATCTTTTCTTTTAATTGACTCATCAACTCTTCAATTTTAGCAGTAGCAATTGGGTCAAGAGCAGAAGTAGGTTCATCCAATAAAATCATCTCAGGTTCTCCTACTAAAGCACGAGCTATACATAAACGTTGTTGTTGACCTCCAGACAAATTAAAAGCTACTTCTTTTAACCTATCTTTCACCTCATTCCACAAAGCTGCTCCTCGAAGAGCTTGCTCTACTTTTTCATCAATTAAACTCCGTTTTTTTTCACCACGCACGCGCAAACCATAAGCTACATTTTCATAAATTGATTTGGGAAACGGATTGGGTGTTTGAAATACCATGCTAATGCGCATTCGTACTTCTATTGGGTCAATATTTTTAGCCAAAATATTCAGAGAATCTAGCCATATTTCCCCTTCATAGTAATTTCCAGAATACAAATCGTGCATCCGATTAAAGCAACGTAATAAAGTAGTTTTTCCACACCCTGAAGGTCCGATTAATGCAGTAATTTGTTTTTCTGGTACAAGCAAATTAATATTTTTTAAAATCTGGGATGAACCATAATAAAAATTCAGTTTTTTGACTTCTGCTTTGGGCTTTATAGTAATTAATTCTTGTTCTTTTCTATCAAAATTTACCATTTGATACCTTTACGAGTTAGATAACGTAAATAAATAGCTAGAGTATTGATTGTCAAAGTCATAATAGTTAATATAGTACCTGCTGCTGCTGCATTTATTTCAAATGCTTTTTGTGGGCGAGAAACCCAGTTAAACATCTGAATTGGCATTAATGTAAATGGAGCTTGGAGCCAGGAAAAAGAAATAAACGGAAATTCACTTTTCACCGGAGATTCTGGTAAAAAAGCAATAAATGTCAATGCACCAATAGTAATAACTGGAGCTGTTTCTCCTATTGCCCGTGATAAACCAATAATTATACCAGTAAGAATAGTACCAAAAGAGTAAGGTAAAAGATGGTCCCAAATCATTTGCCATTTACTTGCTCCAAGAGCATAAGCAGCTTCTCGTAAATTAGTCGGAATGGAACGGAGAGCTTCACGAGTAGTGACAATAACTATCGGTAAAATTAATAAGGCTAAAGTTAAGCCTGCGGTGAGAATACTTTCTCCTAAGTTTAACTTATAAACAAAAAATCCTAATGCTAATAAACCATAAATAATTGAAGGTATACCTGCAAGATTTGTCACATTAATTTCTATTAGATCGGCTATCCAATTTTTCCGAGCATATTCTTCTAGATAAATACCAGAGGCAACTCCTAAAGGTATTGCTACTAATGTAGTTACTAACATCACTAAACAAGTGCCTACCCAAGCTGATAAAATTCCTGCTTCTTCCGGTTTTCTACTAGGAAAAGAAAATAATAAATTCCAATTTAGACGTGGCAACCCATCAATCATCATTTTAATTATTAAAGCAGCTAATATTAATATTGAACCCGTAATTACTAACAAACCAATTATGGCAAAAATACTATTAACCAAATTTCGTTTATTAAGATTACTTTGAAGATGATTGAAAGGTAAATATTTCTTGGTAAAATCTTGATTTGACATCTATATCAAGTTCCTCTAATTTATCGATCTATTGCCAAAAATATTTGCTTCTTTACTACTGACTACTGTCACTCACTTCAACTAACTATAGCTGTAGCGAAACTAGATAAAGCTGGTATTATAGCAATTTCCAAAAAGCTTGAGTTATGCACATTCCTTGGTTTTAGAGATTAGGGAGTAGTAATTCGGTAAACAGGAAATAGAAAACAAGAAAACAACTTTACCTCAATAACTTGAGAAAGACTGTATCTGTTACCTAGTACCAATAACAAATTTAAAAGCATCATACTTCCTTCTTCCCTCTTCCTTCTTCCCTCTTCCTTCTTTTAATATATTTCGCGATAATGTTTAGCTAGAAAATTACCGATTATATTTAATATTAAAGTTATCAATACTAAAGTTAGACCAGCAGCAAAAATTGTTTGATAAGCTAAAGTACCATGAGGTAAATCACCAAGACTAACCTGCACAATATATGCTGTAATAGTAGCAGCTTGGTCTGTGGGATTCAAAGTAAAATTAGGCTGTAAACCAGCGGCAATAGCAACAATCATTGTTTCTCCTACTGCACGGGAAGCTCCCAGAATATAAGCAGAAGAAATACCAGAAATAGCAGCCGGAAATACAACGAATAATGATGTTTGAAACCTAGTTGCTCCCATAGCAAAAGAGCCTTCTCGTAAATCTACTGGAACAGAACGCATGGCATCTTCACTTATAGAACTAATAAATGGAATAATCATTATCCCTATTACTAATCCTGCACTCAACATATTAAAAGTCGGCAAATTTGGAAATATTTTTTGTAAGAATGGAGTGACATATAAGAGTGCAAAATAACCATAAACTACTGTGGGAATAGCAGCCAATAATTCCAAGAAAGGTTTGAGAGTTTCTCTAAATTTTATGGGTGAAAATTCACTCAGATAAATTCCTGCTATAGTGCCTAGTGGAATAGCTATCATTAAAGCAACAATTGAAGTTACTAAGGTTCCTGAAACTAAAGGTAAAATTCCATATTGTGGATTTTGAAATAAGGGAGTCCATTGTGTACTTGTTAAGAAGTCTAAGATAGATATTTCTTGAAAAAATAAAACTGATTCTCTGACTAAGATAAACAGAATTGCTATTGTAGTTGCTACAGAGGAAAAAGCTGCTAAAAATAAAATATATTCAATTATTTTTTCTCGTGTATTTTGAACTAATCTTGGTGAAAATTTTGGTGATTTTATTACTTTTAAAAGTTTATTTCTCATTCAATACTCAGGAATTAAGTAAATAATAATGGTTAGCATTCAGTAGTTATACCATTTCTCAAAAACTTTTCAACTTGGCTATTGAGTAGGGAACCCAGCCTTAATGAAGTCAGAAGTCAGAAGTCAGAAGTTAACCCACCCCTATTCCTCCCAGGAGGGGAAGTAGGGGATTTGAGCTTCGCTCCAAAAATATTTCCCCTTAAAAGGCAGGGTTGCGCGACCCAATTATTTTGATCGCCCCTCCGAAAAGGGTAGGGCTAATTCTTTGTCGTCAAAGAATATTTAGGGTTTGCTGAAAAAGTCTTTTTTAGGAGTAGGGGAGCAGGGGAGTGGGGGAGTAGGGGAGTAGAGAGTAGTTAGGGTTTGCTGAAAAAGTCTTTTTTAAGGAGTAGGGGAGCGGGGGAGTAGGGGAATAATTTTTTTTGGCCCAACTATGCACCAGAAATGCTAACTTTTTGAGCACCAAGAGCTGAAAACCAAGGTATTTCAGACCTAAAAAGACACTTACCTTGTTAAGCATTAATGTATGGGAATTGGTATAAAAATAAATTAGGGTGAGGATTCGTTACATAGCTAAAGTTAGCTGATATAATTTTATTAATACTTTTAGTTCTGTCTTATTCTCTCAAAACTTACTTATATAACAGTTGAAGAAAAGGTTAGAACATACCAAGAGCTTAAAACTAAGACAGTGCCAGATTTTTCCCATTTCGGTTCTTTCTTCTTCCTTATGCTATAGTAAGCATTCAGCCGTCAGCTATTGATTTTAGTTTACTATAAAAACTTTATTAATTTTCTTACTAGAAAAGTTGGCTCCTTTGTCCTTCAAGTCTATTTGAATTTAAATACTGTCCTTAAGGAGAGAGTATTGTTGCTGATAGCTGACAGCTAATAGCTGTTTGCGCAGCATTCCGCAGGAAATGCTTACCTGCTATACGACTGAATCTTAAATGCTTACTAGCAATAAAAAATAAAAATTGCTGCTTATGCCAAATTAATATTAATTTGCAGATAATAATAATTTAATCAGAGTTGACTGTAGCTCTAGACAAACAAGTGAATAAATTTCATAATTCTGTACAGCCTTACATAAAATTTATGCTTAGACATTAGCCGATAATTTATCTAATTTTTAGCATAAACTTACATCATAAAATATGTTTAGCCACTTGATTCTAGTTTGGTCTTAAAAATAGAATAATTATTCTACTTAAAAATGCTTAAATGCCTCATTATCAAATTTAAAACTTAACTACCACTCCCAATAACACGATTTTTAAAACGTTCCATTACTCGCTGATATTCTCGTTCCGAAAGAGGTACAGAATTTACTTCTTTAACTAACTGAGGAGCATTCTTGAGATAGAATTCAACAAACTCTTTAACTTCAGGACGCTCTGTAGCTTTAGCATTAACATAAATAAAAATTCGTCTAGCCAGAGGTTGATATTCTCCATCTCGCACTGTTTCCAATGAAGGTTTAACAGGTCCATTACCATTGTCTATAGCTATTGCTTTTAGTAAGTCTCGGTTCGCTTCATAATAAGAATAGCCAAAATAAGCAATAGCATTAGAGTCATTAGCAACACCTTGAACCAAAACATTATCATCTTCACTAGGCGTATAATCAGAACGGCTAGCCTTAGACTTACCAACTATTTCATGAGTAAAATAGTCAAATGTACCTGAATCTGCACCTGGTCCATACATTCTCAATTCTGCATCAGGCCAATTAGAGTTTACCTGATTCCATCTCATAACTTTACCTTGAGCCTCAGGTGCCCACATTTTTTTTAGTTCCTCCACAGTCATAGTATCAACCAAGTTTTCAGTATTAACAACTACAGTAATAGCATCATAAGCAATAGGTAGTTCAATAAATTCAATTCCTGCAGCTTTACATTTTTCTATTTCAGATGGTTGAATAATTCTGGAAGCATCAGAAATATCTGTTCTAACGGAATCTTCTTGAGAACAAAATTTTTGAAAGCCTCCTCCTGTTCCAGAAATTCCAACCGTTACCCGCATAAAACCTCTTTTCTGTTTTTGAAATTCTTCTGCTACTGCTTCAGTAATAGGGTAAACTGTGCTAGAACCATCCACTTTAATTGTAGATGGACTTTGAGACCTAACTAAAGAAATAGTTGTAGCTAATGTTGTAGCTACTAGAACAAAGACACTAGCTAATTTCCGCTTATTGAGCTTCAAATTCTTTATTTTGGTAGTTACCATACTCTTGTTTTCCTAGAGTTTTGATCGGATATCTAGACAATTAAACACTTATATAATTTAAAAATAATAATTGTTATTCAGAGTATTATGATAATTCTTTGAGAATAAGTAAAGTTTAAGTAAAGTTTAAGTAAAGTTTAATAGCTAACAATAATTATGACAAAAATATGGATAACCAATATACTTTGGCAGCAGAATTTTCACAGTGGGGAGTAGGTCTACATAGCGGTATTAAATCTCATATTAAAGTTATACCTGCCCCCAAAAATTCAGGTAGATATTTTGTTAGAGTTGACTTACCTGAGACTCCTAGTATTCCAGCTCTAATAAACTTTGTAGTTTCTACTACTCTCTCTACTGAATTTGGTATTGAAAATATTCGTATTCGTACTGTAGAACATTTGTTAGCTGCTTTGGCTGGAATGGGAATAGATAATGCTCGAATTGAAATTGATGGCCCCGAGGTGCCTCTGTTGGATGGCTCGGCTAAAGTCTGGGTAGAAGCGATCGCTTCTGTAGGATTAGTTGCTCAACCAGAGGAGGGAGATGGGGAGATGGGGAGATGGGGAGATGGGGGGATGGGGAGATGGGGAGATGGGGAGATGGGGCAAAAAAATATTAACAATACTTATCGCCCACAGCCAATAAAGCACATTCTTAACCCAAAACTAAGGACCGAAAATTTGATCGATCGACCAATTTGGATAAACCAAGATGATGCTTTTGTTGCTGCCTTACCTAGTCCAGAAACTCGGTTTACTTACGGAATAGATTTTAATCTACCAGCTATTGGTAATCAATGGCATAGTTGGTCTCCAGAAACAGAAAGTTTTGCTGAGTTTATTGCCCCAGCTCGTACATTTGCCTTAGCACATCAAATTGACCAATTACGAGAAGCTGGTTTAATTAAAGGTGGTAGTCTAGATAATGCTCTAGTTTGTAATAAGTCGGGATGGTTAAATCCACCCTTAAGATTTGAAAATGAACCTGTACGTCATAAACTCTTGGACTTAGTAGGTGATTTGAGTTTATTAGGCAGTTTTCCTCAAGCTCATTATCTGGCTTACAAAGCTAGCCATAAATTACATATCCAATTAGCTCAAAAAATTTCCGAGTTATTTGTAAGTAAGACTAATTTTAGGTCGTAGGTCGTAGGTCTTAGATTGTATGAACTATAAGCTAAAAATTTAAAGTCAGGATTACTTTTGACTAATAAATATCTCCAGAAAATAAACTTGCTCTTTATTTAACATAAGCTAGAGTTGTAACAGTCACTTATATTTTCAAATAGATAGACTACAGTGCCCAAAGCATTCTCCTATTCCCTACTTACTACTCCCGCGCACCAAAAGAATTTTGTAGTCTACTTAAATTAAAAGCGCTGTAATAAAATCATTTTTCGTAATCTTTGGCCATAAAAATCTATTCCCTATTCCCTGTTCCCTATTCCCTATTCCCTACTCTTGCAAAAAGTCTATATCTTTTTCGCAGATGTCTAATGGTAAAATCAAGACTGCCAATCAAGAACTGTACATAATGTCAATCTCTGAAAAAACTACAACAGATTCAGCACAAACCACAGAAAATTCTTCAACTCCGCAAAATCAGGATACTGCCACTACTGGGGCAAATATTCTGACTATTGAAGAGATTCACAAAATATTACCCCATCGATACCCTTTTGCTTTAGTAGACCGCATCATAGAATATATACCAGGAGAAAGAGCAGTAGGTATTAAAAATGTCACATTTAATGAACCCCATTTTCAAGGACATTTTCCTGGACGACCAATTATGCCAGGGGTATTAATCATAGAAGCAATGGCTCAAGTTGCAGGCATAGTCTTTGCTCAAATGCCAGAGCTTCAGAAAGGATTATTTGTCTTTGCAGGTATGGATAAGGTAAAGTTTCGTCGTCCAGTAGTTCCAGGAGACCAGCTAATATTAAAGACAGAATTATTATCTGTTAAAGGTGGCAGGTTTGGCAAAGTGCAAGGTCTTGCAGAAGTAGATGGTCAAAAAGCCGCAGAAGGAAATTTGATGTTTTCAATAATGGATTGAAGTATGCCTACTCTGATTCACCCAACAGCTGTTATAGCTGAAAGTGCCGAATTACATCCCACTGTACAAGTGGGTCCTTATGCTGTAATAGAGGAACAGGTCAAGGTAGGTGCGGGAACTACCATTGGTGCTCATGTCGTGATTGAAGGGCCAACAGAAATTGGCTCTGGTAATCGAATTTTTCCTGGAGCAGCTATTGGTATAGAACCACAAGATTTAAAATATGCGGGTGCTCCAAGTTGGGTAAAAATTGGCAACAATAACAAAATCAGGGAATACGTTACAGTTAATCGCGCTACTTATGCAGGTGAGAGTACTGTTATTGGTAATGACAATTTACTGATGGCTTATGTCCATGTGGCGCACAATTGTATTATTGAAGATTCTGTGGTCATAGCTAATGCTGTGTCTTTAGCAGGTCATGTCAAAATTGAGTCTAAAGCTGTAATTGGTGGAGTCTTGGGCATTCATCAATTTGTTCATATTGGCAAAATGGCAATGGTGGGCGGTATGAGTCGTATAGTTAAAGATGTACCACCGTTTATGTTGGTGGAAGGTCATCCTTGTTTGGTGCGATCGCTTAATTTGTTAGGATTAAAGCGTGCAGGTTTGACAAGTGCAGATTTAGCAATATTGAAGAAGGCTTTCCGAACTCTCTATCGTTCTGGTAGGTCTCTGACTGAAGCTTTAGCAGAATTAGAGTTAGATTCTCATAACAAGTATATTCAAAAATTGTATTCTTTTTTAAGTATGTCTCTTGAGTCTAAACGTCGTGGACCGATGCCGGGAAAAATGTCTAAGGGAGCAAGGTTAGAAGAGATTGATCGTTAATAGAGTTTTTGTTAAATAGAGGGAAAAAATTGCTCCAACTGATACAAAGCAATACTTCCCAAACTTTTTCAATTATGTCTATCATTTCTATTAAATTGTCTATTGGGACTTACACAAGTAAATGAAGAAAAAATGTTGAGAATTCAAAAGTGACATCTGAGTGAATAGTAAATACTTACTCAAATAGAAATTGGATAGAGGTTTTTTACGGAGAAGCCAAAGGGTGGTTGGGGTTAAAAGAATATCAACTTGGATATGTCTTCCACAAAGATAGTCTCAGCCATGTCACATAATTTATGGGCTAATTTGAACTGATAGTCTTTGCGTTTGAATGCAATATGATTTTGCTGTTTCTCTACTTTAATCCTTGCTTTCTCGTAGTTAGCAGAACTCTTATTTTTCTTAGACAATCTGTGTTGTAGCACTTAGCTTCGAGAGATCCAAAATTAGAGCTGGCAAGTTGGATGAATGGTTGCAGGAGGCTCTAGAAAAGCACGACCTCAAAGACAAACCAGGATACACTTTGAACTTAGGAAAGTACAAAGGAGAATGTTCACCCAAGACTAAACAAGAGACAGCTCCTCAACCGAGAATTATTATAATCGGTATTATAGATAGAGACAAAGACGTAAATTTATCTGAAGCTCTTAGTAATGCTATGGAAAAGAGGCAAGATTTGTCGTTTTATATCAAGAATTATAGTCTCTTTAAGTTGGATTGACATCCTCCCGACGCTCCTCTAGGAGACAGCTCGGGATTCCCGCTCCATTGCTGGTAGGGGTTTTCTGCTGCCTCTTTACAGAGAGAGGAGTTGCGCTAACAATGCACCTGCCTTCCAAGATTTATTCCCTTCCGGCCTTACAGTTGAGTATAGTCAAGCCTTAAATCTTTGATTTTTGCGTGTATCCTAGCTACTTTGACCCTTGCTTTGTGATAGTTATTAGATCCTTTGGTTTTACGAGAAAGTAGTTTTTGGGCTAACCTTAATTTTTGGCATTGCTGAGGGGCGGGATGAATATAAGTGATAAGTGGGGGCAGGCATCCTGCCTGTCCTTGCCTGCAGTGAAAATATTAGGAACGGGCAAGATGCCCATTCCACTTCCACTTCCACAAAACTATTAAAATCATCCCGCATTTATACAATGCTTAATTTTTGGCGTTGCACAGCGACGAATGATTTGAGATTTTTGATTGAATTGGATTGTGGATTAATCAATTGTCAGAATGATTAATTAATGGTTATTTTTAGTCAAAGTCTAAACAAATTTTTGGCAATATCATTCCATAATGTGCAACCCCTAATTTTTTTGTGTAACTTGTTCAGGTTCTTTTGCGACATTTGCTTTAACTGCTCTACTATGAATAATATTTCAAATCATTTTAATGAGCACCTACGCAGAGCTACAGACTTGTACTCAATATACATCAAAATTGACCGAGCGGCAAAAATCCTGTATTTATTGCATATCAAGACTTGTAGCGTTTATGAAAAGATTGCTCATATAGGCGCGAAATCGCAATTTTTCCCTCAAATTTGGCTTTCGATAGCTCATTTGAACTTTTTTTGTCAAAATCAATTTAAATTATCAATATTTTAATCAATTAATTATAATTTTAATTAATATACTATTATTTAAAAGTCTTGTTGCGCTATGGACAAAGCAAAAGTCAAAAATAATCTATGATTGAGTTCAATTATCTAGAAATGTCTTAATTTTTGCTTCGATTGGTATATAGTTTATTTCAGTTGGAATGAAGTAACTGAGGTTTGAATTTTTATATTTGCACCTCTTTTGCTGATAACTGATAACTGACAACTGAAATAACCAGTCCCCCATGTCTTATGAAAATTTTTATTAGTACAGGTGAAGTTTCTGGAGATTTACAAGGGTCTCTATTAGTTGAAGCACTCTACCGTCAAGCTCAACTTCAAGGTTTAAATTTAGATATTGTCGCCTTGGGGGGCGATAGAATGGCTGCTGCTGGTGCTACTTTATTAGGAAATACAACAAAAATTGGTGCTGTCGGAATTATTGAGTCTTTGCCTTTCGTTTTTCCTACTCTGAAATTACAACAAAAAGCAAAGGAATATTTACATAACGAATCCCCTGATATAGTTGTTTTGATTGACTACATGGGACCTAATATTAGTATTGGTAATTATATCCGTAAAACCTGGCCGAATTTACCGATTATTTGGTACATTGCTCCTCAAGAATGGGTTTGGTCTCTGGGAAAGGGTAAAACAAATAAAATAGTAAATTTAGCAAACAAAATTTTGGCAATTTTTCCGGAAGAAGCAAATTATTTTCGACAAAAAGGAGCTAAAGTTACTTGGGTAGGTCATCCCATAATTGACAGAATAAAAATAGCTCCTAGTCGGAAAAAAGCACGTCATAATTTGGGCATAAAATCAGATACAATAGCGATCGCTTTATTACCAGCATCTCGACGACAAGAAATTAAATATTTAATGCCAGTAATATTTCGAGCAGCACAAATAATTCAGGAAAAATTACCTCAAGTTCATTTTCTAATTCCTCTTTCTTTAGAAAGTTATCGTCATCCTATTGAAGAGGCAATTAAGAAGTATCAACTACAGGCAAAAATTTATCCATCTCTGCCACAAAATAATCAAGAAATACAAGAAAGTAAAAATTTAGAAATTCTGGCTGCAGCCGACTTAGCGATCGCTAAATCTGGTACTGTAAATTTGGAAATAGCTTTGCTAAATGTACCGCAAGTAGTAGTTTATAAAGTTAATCCAATAACTGTTTGGATTGCTAGGAATATTTTGAGATTTTCAATTCCATTTATGTCGCCACCAAATTTGGTACAAATGAAAGCTATTGTGCCAGAATTGTTTCAAGAAAATGCTACTCCTGAAAAAATTGTTTCTGAAGCTTTGGAACTTCTATTAAATTCTCAGTGCCGAGAAAAAATGATAGTAAATTATCAGGAAATGCGTCATGCTTTGGGAAAAGAAGGAGTTTGTAGTCGTGCAGCTCAAGCAATTTTAGATTCAGTTTTGAGCGGAAAATAAAGATATTTTTGAGACAATTAAAGGCAATTATAGTTTTGTGTTTTGTGGAATGGGCATCTTACCCGTTCCTTATATTTTCACCGCAGGCAGGATACACATCCCACTGATATTCATCCCGCCCCTCAGCAATGCCGTGAAGATGGAGAATGTTTTTATACCGAATTAAATGGATTTGATATTAAACCCGGCACAGAAAAGATAATTATTTGTAGAAGAGAATTTGAGCAAATAGTTCTTCATAATTAATATCATGTCCGTTAGTATAGTTTGTGTAAATTCAAGGGTGAATATCTACAGGAAATTTAGGTTTTTTTTTGCTTAATAGCCTTCCTCCTTCTTCCTTCTTCCTTCTTCCTTCTGGTATATATTATGTCTGGTTGAATAGTTATAAATAGCTATAAAGCTAAATAGGGCTTGCTGATTAAATATAAAAGCATTGACATATAAAGACAAGTGCCTTTTTGGGAACGAAAAAAGTGCGCCTGTTTCAGCTCTTCACGCTCATGCATGGAGCGTATTTTAGGCGCATAGTTGGGCAGAACGGTAAATACTTGGGCAGACATCATTAACCGGGCTAACTTAGGAATGGAAGTAATGCACGAGCGTAATGCTCACAACTTCCCTCTAGATTTGGCTGCTGTAGAAGCTCCTTCTATCAATGGTTAATTTCTAGTTGATTGATTGAATTAAAAAAGTCCTCTATTTGGAGGGCTTTTTTTTTGCTTAAAAGTTTAATGAGCGATGGGTAACATGATCGCCTTTTTCAAAATCCCCTCTATCAAATATCACATGACTTGCGCAAAAACACCAGGTAGACAAAGTTCAAACTATAGTGTTTAAACTAAAACAGAGGTTAATTCAGAATTAATGGCTTAAGGTGTTCTTAGTAGTTTAGTAGTAAATTTTTTTAGCTTTTCAACCTCCTAATGTGAGGAAATATGCTGAATTTGCTAGTTTTTTTTAAAAGCCACAATTTCTGATTTGTTTTGTTTTTTACCTCCACTATAAAATGAAATTTAATTAATTCTTGCTCTATTTATTCAGTAGTTTTTTTGCGAGTAATTAACTTCATTAAAATGAGTGAGATAAATTTATTGAAAGTTTGTTAAAAAAAGATTATTGTAAAATTTGTTTATCTTTGTTCTTTATGGGTTTAATTCCCCACTGCCTACATGATGTCTAGAATTGCTTGGGGTAGATGCGGAGTGGCTTGTAAAAGACTTATTCTAATACACTTTTTTTTCCTTGTTCCTTCTTCCTTCCTCAAGCTCAAATAAATTATTTAATCATTAGAACTAAGTGCTTAAACCAAGAGTGCTTTCTAGAAATCTAACTTCAATATTTGCAATTTGTTTGCCTATATCGTGAAAGCCATTTAAATATTTAATTTCATTAGCATCATTTTCAGATGCTATATTTGCGAAAATACTGAGTTGATTTAAAGCAGAATTTGTATCAGTATTTTCAAGATAGTTATCTAGTAAAATTTGAAAATGTGCCATCAGCATTTTATTTGTTGTACATCTGATAATTTCTTTGAGGTTTTCTACTGAAAGTTGCTGATTATGGTTATTGGGATCGATTTTAAACTCCTCGCAGATTTGCTGAATAACTATTTCTTGAATATTCATTTTTATTTCTCCTTAATAATTGAGTGACTTGGCTCAGATAGATTCAGTTTCTCAATTTACTAGTGAAGAAGGCTGATAGCCTCATTTTACCTACAATTTGCATAATAGCCAAGGCTAGCAATGGATGTCAAGGTATTAGTGTAGATAAACAAGGTATTAGTGTAGATAAATAATAGAGTTGTCGCTAAATAAAGGGAAAAAATCACTCTAACCTAGACAGAGCAATAATTCCCAGCATTTTTGCCATCCAATAGCTACAATCATTACATAACAAGGTTTTTGGGGAATTTTTAAGTTATAAAGCGATTCGTCAGAAAACACTTTTTAATATACACGAAAAAATCTAAAATTCTTTCTTAAATTAAGCTGTCTTATCATTAATTAATATATTTTCATACAACCGTATATTAAAGACTTCTATAGCAACTGCCATTACTACTCTTGACTTATGAAATATCTAAAACAACAGAATATTAATAATTAGGGTTTGCGCTCAAAAGTCTTTTAGTAGGGGTAGGAGACAGGAGACAGGAGACAGGAGACAGGAGAAATGGGAATGAGTGAGGAGGTAGGCGTAAGAATTGTCCCTTGATTTTTCTGCCATAATCGTCCCAAAATACTAGCTTTTTGAGCGTTTTAGACTGAAACAGGTACACTTTTTAAAGGCCCCAAAAAGGCACTTGTCTTTATATATCAATGCTTTTAGATTTATTCAGCAAGCCCTAATTAACTTTCTTCCTTCTTCCTTCTACTATATATAATTTTCAAAGAAGTTTTTAAGTTACCTTGAATGCTAGATATAAAAGATAATTTTGAGCGGCCGCTATAGACAAAAATAATCATTTCTCTTGCTTACCCTTTTAAGGAAATAAAAAGCGGTCGATTTTCGGAGTTTCCCGAAGGGTGGGATGGCAAGGAAACCCGCTCTTGCAGAGCAGCTCCGCTAACACCATATCCAATCCACCAAGAGAAAGAAAATTTTTGCATCTTATTGCCTCTCTATTACAGGAGGTACTGATAACTGTTAGCACAGTTCCTCCAAAGGAGGCTATCTGATAACTGAATTGATATACGTTCAAATTTTTTGCTAAATAAAAAACAACTAATTAACCTCATAAGTTTTACTTTATAGGCAACAATATTTCAAATTCAGTTCCTACTCCTGGAGTTGAGTTAATATGTAATTTTCCCTGATGGTTATCAACAACAATTTGATAACTAATTGCCAGTCCTAAACCAGTACCTTTACCTACAGGTTTTGTAGTAAAAAATCTATCAAAAATTTGCTTTTGAATTTCGTAGGCAATACCAAGACCATTATCAACGATACGAATTGAGAGCCAACCATAAATTTCTTTAGAATCTTCAGTAGAAGTTACATTACCTTTCATCTGATAATTAGAATTTAATTCTATGTCATGAGCAGATTTATCCACATTTTGATCTGTATTTTCAGATAAATCTTTAGCTTTAGTATGAATCCATATTTTACCTGGTCTACTATCAGTTTCTTTTTCTTGATACTCTTCTAGAGCATCAAGAGCATTCGTAATCAAATTCATAAACACTTGACTAATTTGACCAGAATGACACAAAATCAACGGTAAATCCCCATAATTTTTAATAATTTCAACTCCACTAACCTTCCAACGATTCTTTAAAATTAATAGAGTACCATCTAAACATTCATTAATATTTGTTTCTTTGCGTTTAGTACCTTCCATGTGAGAAAAATTGCGGAGACTACTAACCAATTGCATCATCCGGTCAGCCGAAATTTCTATACTATTCATCATCTCCAAGTAATCATGTTTGACAAATTCAAAATCAATATCTTCTTTTAAATCTTCAACTTCTTTTATTGGTTCAGGAATATTTTTCTCATAAGTATTAATCAATTTAAGAAAGTCTTGATAATAACCAGACATAAACTTAGAATTACCTACCACACAATTAATTGGATTTCTCAGTTCGTGGGCTAAACCTGCTACCATTTGTCCTAACATTACAAGTTTCTCAGTTTGAATTAGTTGTGCTTGAGTTTGTTTCTGTAATAAATCTTTAGCAAGTTGATGAATATAAGATTGAGCAATAAGTAATTTTTGAGTTTCTAAAACTTGATAATCTTCTGGAGAATTTTCTACAATAACTGGTTCATAAATAAATTCTTGAGGTCTCTTTACTGCTTTATCAGCAGCATCTACAATAGGTGTATCTCCTGAGAAGATTAATAATTCAGACTTAATAAAGTCGTATAAGACCTTAACGGAACGATTTAAAAAAATTTCTCTTCCATATTGGCGACTCAACGTTTTGAGAAATTGCTGTTGAGAAATCATACCAATGAATTTACCAGATTTTGTTAAAATAATACCTGGAAGTAGGGGATTTTCTTCAAAAACTTTAGCTAAACTAATTCCTGATGTATCAATTTCAACCCGGATACTATGAAGTTGTAAATCTTTTACAGTGGAACCTAAATCAAGATGGTTATTTAAGTAAGAAAACATAGGTAATAAAGAATAATTAATGACTATTGTAAAGTTTGAGTAATTTGTTCTTAAATCTTTTTAGCTAAGATACCGAGTGACTTAAAATACAGTTCCAGATGAAGTAATAACTGATAAATATTGATGGTTTTATCATACCAATTTTTTTAAATAAATTTAATTTTATGCAATAAAAGCATTACTAATTGAGGATGAAGCACCTGAGTTTACTCCCAAACCTGTTTAACATTACTAATCTCTATAAGCTTAAAAATCAGTAGACAATTTATTTGTCAGAAGGTCTTATAAATTGCTTTTCAGTTTGTTGAATAAAATATTTCGTTTGTCTTGATGTTCCAATCAAATATACCTTTGCCTATTTATTGAAGAGTTAATTGCCAAGATTCTTGAATTCGCAAAAGACAAATATAAACATATTTTACAACAATTAAAAACTATTTATTTTTCCATTTTACTTCAACTTAAGTATTTATACTAAACTAACATATAAAATCTATAAATTTCTTTATAGTTTTCATCATCTCCTTAACTTTTTCTTTGCCTGAAAATAATCTTTATCTGAATTTTTATCAAATTATTTTGGGCTATTTATCTCTATATAATTATGCATAAAAATTTATTGATAGATGATAACTTCAAACCATTTATAGCAATTTTAAATAAAAAAGTATTAGACATCTGTGAATATCAATCAAAATTATTAGCTAAAGAATATTGATTATTAATAAAATGCTTGAGAGTTACTTAATTCATAAAATAGAGTAAAATTCCTTATTTACAGAGCTAAATCAAATACTTCTTAGTAGAACCCATTTGATATCTTTGCACGCGGTATGTGCTTTTGGCATAAAACTCAGAATTCAGTCCTGGTAAAGTCAGGAAATTCAGGAACGAGAATAGGGGAAAAAGCGGATGCAACCCCGTGCCGCCCTTAAGCGCAAGCTGTCGGAACCCGGCGTTCCCGTTCCGGGACCGTAGGGAACGGTGTCTTTGCCATGGGAACGCCGACCAAGAGAAGGGAACGCGCACCAAACAAGTAGAAAAATGCTCCCATCTCCCCATTTCCCCATCTCCCTATCTTTAACTATATAAGTAGTGAACACCGGATCTGGGAACAGCGGGAAAACATTCGGATCATCATCAGCATAAGTCCTAACCTAGCTGTCTATTACTATAAATAAAATTTTTGCCCTTGTGTTTTCCATGAGGAATACCTCTAAATTGACTTGTGACTTTTTTAAAAAAACTTTTGACCAGGACGAGTAATCTCAATAATTAGATTTAAGATTCATACTAAATCCGGTTTCGATCAACACTATAGTGCTTAAAGGTAAAGGGTCAGCAGCAAATCATAGATGCTAACCCTAATTTATTCCTATTTAGCAAGGTTTGGCTCCAAACCTACTATTTTTTGTCAATTCTATTGTAACGATGACAAATATTTTTTATCAATTTAATAAGGGTAAATATATTACCTCTTACCCAGGGCAAACTCAATCTAGACAACTACAAAGATATCCAATTGGCATCTTTGATAGTGGTGTGGGTGGAATTGGTGTCTTAAAAGAATCATATCGCCAACTCTCCAGAGAGACCTTTATATATTTTGCTGATACAGCACGACTCCCCTATGGTACAAAATCTCAGGCAGAAATCGTACTATTTGTACGTCAAGTGCTAACATGGATGCAACATCAGGGTGTAAAAATGGTGATCGTTGCCTGCAATACTGCTACTGCTGCAGCAATAGATCGAGTAGCAGTTGAATACAATTTTCCCATTATTGGTATGATTGAACCTGGTGCAAATACAGTTGTCAACAGAGGGAACAAAAAAATAGGTGTCATCGCCACTCGACAGACAGTCAACAGCAATGCTTATCTAAATACTATTCTTAAATTAGATCCTTCAGTTTTAGTATTTCAAGTAGGAGCACCTGCTTTAGTACCATTAATTGAACAAGGCCGCATTAATGATGTGTATACTTTTGAGGTAGTGCGACAATATCTTAAACCCCTAATGGCACAACAGATAGATACCCTGATCTTAGGTTGTACCCACTACCCCCATCTACTTCATTTATTTAGACAAATTTTAGGCAATTCAGTACAGGTAGTAGACCCTGCCATTGCTGTTGTTAGCACTGCTGCTAGGGAACTTCAACGTTTGGGGATATCAAGCGATCGCCCTCCACACTGTACTAACTTCTATGTCAGTGGTAACCCAGAAGAATTTGCAAAAAAGGTGCAGCTATTCCTGGGTTTTACTCCGATAGTAGAGCAAGTTTGTTTAGAAGTGGAAAGAGTAACAGTTAAATCTGAATCTGTCGCTTGATTCATATAGCAGGGAACAGCGGTGCGACACCGCGGGGTGCGACAGAGGTCTGAACAAAGCGCCACCTGTGGGCGCATTCGCAAGCCAATCTAGCATCTGGTAGCGCACTCGGTGTGAGGGAACAGGCAACAGTGGAAAAAGAATTTCTAGGTTTGATCATCAGTCTATTTCCTAACCAACTTGTTCCTTGCTATAGCAATCCTATTTCAGTTGCGGGTAAAAATATCTTTGAATTTAGGGGACAGGGGTAAAAGTTTCAGAGTTTTTATATATCCTTAGATTTTTTACAAATCATTTAGGATTGTTATATAGCAAGCGTTAAAATATCCTTTTTATCGCACTCCTCAAAAAGAATTCTATACTTATGCAAAACTTCAATGATTCAGTAATTAGTAAGATTCAATGACGTTCATAGCTATTATTAGCCAGTAAGTGTATATTATTCTTATGTTTACTACTCCCACTCTCCATCTCCCCATCTCCCCATCTTCCCCACTGCCCCACTCAAGAAAACATAGAAAAGTTTTTGAGATTTGCTATGATTTGGTGCCGTTCTGAGACTTACATTGTATTCAACAGCGTCAAATATTTTTTTTAGTAGAAACTAGATTAATTTGATTTTTTTAGATATTATTTTTATTTTGTTCCATTTCAATTGAGCCTTAATTAGTTGATTTTAATCAAGTTCAATTAGTTTATATGTATCAAAATATAGGCATAAATATATCCTATCTATTCACAAATTGTATTTGTTATGCTAAACTCTTGTGCATCAATATGGTCATTACTAAGGAAAAAAATTTATGGCTGATATTACAGTTTTAGTTCAGAATGTCGCTTCTGGAACAGATGCAGATAGTAGTATATTCTTCTCCGAGATGTGGGTGGGATTTCATGATGGAGACTTTGACCTTTTTAATTCAAATCCAAGTGAAGCTGCTACTCCCGGTTTGGAAAGGTTAGCTGAAGATGCTATTATTGAACCAACAGGTGAATTTACAACTACTTTATCTACTGAATTTGACGATAGTGGAGCTGGTACTGTTCAAGGAATAGTTCAAGGACCAGTTGTTGAGGGGAGCAATTTTAGGGATTTTTTCCAAGGAGACATTGGTGTTGCCCAATTTACTGTGGATGAAAATGCTGACAGCAGTAGCTACTTTAGTTATGCTTCCATGATCCTGCCTAGTAATGATGCCTTTACTGGTAATGGAAATCCTACTAGGTTTGAAATTTTTGATGACAATGGAAATTTCTTAGGACTAGATTTTGTTGCTAATGGAACAGATATCTGGGATGCAGGAACAGAAGTAAATGATGAAGAACCTGCAAATACAGCAGCGCTAGGTCAAGAAGCTCCAGATACAGGAGTAGATGAAAATGGAACTGTTTTATTACACCCTGGTTTTATTGGCAGTGTGCGAGAACTTAGCGACGCACCAGGGAATATTTTACAAGCACGCCCTGACGCTGATTTCACCACAGAAGATAATGGTGTAGGTAATGAAATCGCCCGCATCAGTGTTTTACAAAATACGATCGATACTTCTGGTGAGAATCTTCTCAACGGTTCCGATACAGAGGATTTTCTCTCCGGTCTTGGAGGTGATGATACTTTAAATGGTCTTGGTGGAAGAGATTGGTTAGTTGGTGGTAGGGGTAACGACCTGCTCAGAGGTGGTGAAGGCGATGATATTTTGGCAGGTCGCATTGGGAACGATCGTATGCTTGGCGGTAATGGTGATGATATTTTAAATGGTGGTCAAGGTCGCGATCGCATCAATGGTGGTGCTGGTAACGATACTCTAACTGGTGGTGCAAGTATTGACCGCTTTATCTTCAACACTAATAGTACATTTTCTGCGAATGATGTAGGTGTAGATACAATTACTGATTTCAATCAAGGGCAAGACTTGATACTCCTTGACAAGACTACTTTTGCTGCGCTCCAAAGTGATGCTGGAGCAGGATTTAGTATTAGCAGCGAATTTGATGTGGTTGAGTCAGACGAAGCTGCTGCTACTTCTTCAGCTTTAATTGTTCACAGTACAGAAGCTGGTAATTTGTTCTATAATCCAAATGGTGCTGCAGAAGGTTTTGGTAATGGTGCTCAGTTTGCTAATGTACTTCCTGCTTTAACTGCAGACGACTTTGTTTTGCGAGCTTAGTTCCCATTTATACCTACACTTATAAGTAATAATTAGAGGGCAGGTTTTTAGAACTCGATCGCGCTTAAGTTAAAGCTTTCAATTAAACCTGCCCCTACAATTTTTTTTTACCTTTACAGGACTTACGCATAAGGTACGAAAAATTAGGATTTGAGATGGCTTCTGTGTGGGTCGCAATGACTAAAATTCGTTGTACTGTGTAAGTCCTATTTTAATTAGAGCTACCTACTTACCTCTGAATTTAATGCTTGTTTATTCACGAAATTTCAATCCAGGAAAAGGGTAGAAACAACTGCTTTTAGTACAATCAATAGCCCATATAATCCCCATTTTCTCTTGTTTAAACAACGTTCTCTACCACATCTAAGACACATATAATGGTTGCCGTTGTTGTTATCTTTTACCCACAAGCAATTATTTTTGTTACATTATTTTTGCATGATTTTTTTGCTCCTAAAGTCAACCTACAATTTCAGGATATCTAATTGTTATTTGGCTGTACAGGTAGACTTTTTGGCTCTACCCTAATTCTAGCTAGGAGTAATTTGGGGTAATTTGAGGTAATTTGGAGTAAATAATTTACCCTTTTGTTACAAAGTACATTTTCTAGTTATACTACATTAGGATAGAGTACTAATTGAGCTGATGGGGAACTTTGAACAGTGGGATTAATTTTTGAGAACTATTGCTAACCAAGCTGATTTGAAGGGTGAAGATAGAAAATTTTTTTTAAAGATATTTGACATAAAAAATGAAAATTTGACGGAAGAAAAATTTCGCGAGCAATTCCTTAGTAATTACTCTAAATACACATTTGAATATTACAGAAAAGCAGTTTTTCGTCAATTAAAAATTATTTGTAAAGATATAGACCATGATAGAAAAGGTAAATCTAAAGAAATCTTCAATTGGCTGAAAAGAGAATATGAAACTTGGTATACTCGAAAAGAACATCCTGATATTTTAACAGAATTTCCACAAAAAGTTTCTACTTTTAACAATTTTGATGTTTTACCAGAATCTCAACAACAAGTTTATAATCCATTTATTCCATTGACAGGAATTATAGATAATCCAAAGCTCTTTTTTAATAGAGAGCGAGAAATTAATAGAATTTTTGAGGTACTTAATAGTGGTAGTAGTGTTGCTATTATTGGCAATAGTGGAGTGGGAAAGTCTTCTCTGTTGAGGGCGATCGCTCAAAAAGCTACTCAGTATCTCAGGCAACCTCGAAGGCCAATTGATATAGATTTGCAGCATATTCATAGTGATAATGATTTTTATACAGCTCTTTGTGATGAAGTTGGTATTGAAAAGTGTAGCGGTTATAAATTAAAAAGAAATATCAAGGAATATCGAATTTTACTGTTGCTTGATGTGGTAGAAAATATGATTTATGACTGGTTTACCAATCAACTTCGTGGTCAGTTACGCGCTTTAGCAAATGATATTGTTCCTCCTTTACGTTTGGTAGTTGCTGCTTCTAAGAGACTAGATATTTTATTTCCAGATAGTGGGGAGAAAACTTCTCCATTTAAAAATATTTGTATTGAAGAATATCTAGAACCTTGGAATGAGGAAACTATTTGTGCTTTTATTAAGAGTCGCCTTCGGGCTAATTTTTTGGAGCAAGAATATCAAGGAATTAAGTTTAGTGAGGATGAGATTTCAGAGATTATTAAAACAAGTGGTGGCTATCCTGGTAAAGTGAAGCATCAATGTTATGAATTATTTGAAAGGAAAAAACTATAGTATTTCTTTAATCTATGAGATATAGTTCCAAATATTCCCTATTCCCTATTCCCTATTCCCTATTCCCTCCTATAATAACTGAAATAACTGAAATGACTATATTTCCCCACGACCAATTTGCCAAACAATATTTAGAAGAATTACTATCAAGTATTGGGGAAGTAAAAGCACCTCGTGAAGTTCGAGGAGAAGTCAGACAAATAGATGTTTGGTTTTCACCCCAACCACAACTTCAAGGAAATCCAGAAGAATTAGGATTATTAGGTCGCTTGGCTACAACTTCAGCTTTATTTGAACCTTATCGTAATCCTGTAACCCCTGATGAAATTGATAGTTGTCTTCTCAAATTACTGGAAGTTAAAGGATAAATTAAACGGGAAGCGAACCGAAATAAAACTCGTATTTCTATGAATGATTATCCTAAATTATGGATATTAACTCCTACAGCTTCCCAGAATATATTAGATGGATTTAGAGCTATATTAGATGAAGAAAACTGGTGTTCGGAAATTTACTTTTTAGGAGAATATTTCCGCACAGCAATAGTAGTGATTCATCAATTACCAAGAAGACCAGAAACAATGTGGCTGAGAATATTAGGTAGGGAAAAAGTTCAGTCTCAAGCCATTGATGAATTAAAAGCATTGCCCAAGGATAATATCCATCGAGAAAATGCTTTATTGTTATTAGCAGATTTGCTGAGTAATATAGAAGCAAATCCAGATAAAGATCCAGAAGATAGGGAGTTAATTATGAGATGATCACCACTTTTTTCTCAACGTTTAGAAGAAGCTACTCAGTCAGGAGTACAACAAGGAATACAACAAGGTGTACAACAAGGAATACGACAAATGATCGAAAACTTACTTGTATTTCGCTTTGGCCAATTAGATGACCAGCTAGAGGTAATTATTGAACAGATTATGGAGTTGCAAAAAGAAGATTTGAACAGGCTAATTTTACAGTTATCTAATTTATCTCGTGACGAATTATTAGCTAGATTTAGAGGAGAGAGATGAGATTATCACCACTTTTTGCTCAAGCTTTAGAAGAGGTTAATCAGTTGGAAAAACAAGAAGGAAGACAACAAGGTATACAACGAGATATACAACTAAGAAGACAAAAAGGGTATCAAGAAATGCTCGAAAGCTTGCTTATATTTCGCTTTGGCAAATTAGATAGCCAACTAGAGGTAATTCTTGAACAGATTATGGAGTTGCCAAAAGAAGATTTTAATAGGACAATTTTACAGTTATCTCACTTATCTCGTGACGAATTATTAGCTAGATTTGGAGGTGAAAATTGATGAAATTATAGTAATAATGTGGCAGGGACGTTCCATGGAATGTCCCTACAGAGTTATCATTTTTTTAATGTGGTTAATTCTTACTTTTGACTTTTGACTTTTGACTTTTAACTTCCCTATGTCTAAGCATTCTATTCTTCAGGCAAATAAATCTTACACTTTTCGTTCTTACTTTGAGTTGCCCTACGAAACTGAGGATATTTTAGCTGAATTTGACTACAATTTCAAAAGAGCAAGATTATCTTTGCCTACATCAAGTCGGCAACTGGAACGTTTGTCAGAATTACGTCAGCGAATTGAGGAAACTTTGCCTTTAGTTAGTTTGAGTAGTGAAGCAGCACGGCGAGAAATTTTAATTGCTCCGGTACTTTTAGAGGTTGCTCGTTACTGTCAATGTCAGCTCAGAATTGAATATCCTTTGAGTGTGAATGAAAGGTTAAAGGGTAATCTTGATTACTTGCTACAATCTAATTCTCAACTGTTAGTAATTGAAGCAAAACATGAGGATATGACGCGGGGTTTTACGCAGTTAGCTGTGGAGTTAATTGCATTATCTGAATGGGAACCGGAGCAGGATTTAATTTTTGGTTGTGTGACTATGGGGGAACTTTGGATATTTGGTATTTTGGATAAAAAGCAACGTTTAATTCAGCAAAATATTGATTCTTTGAGAGTTCCTGGGGATGTGGAGGCTTTGGTTGATGTGCTTGTGGGGATTCTGGAAGGCTAAAACTACACACCTAAACAAGAAATCTGTCATTGCGAGCGGCAGCGTTTGCGTAGCATTCCGTCAGGAAAGCAATCTCCTCAACCTCTGAGATTGCTTCCTTCCACTCCGTTCCAGTCGCAATGACTATAATAACAAATTATCCAGATTTGATATAAGTCTTATTCTATTAATTTTATAACCTATTTGCCAACAATAATGAAAAAAAACTATGACTCTGTTCCCCGTCTCGATCTAGCACCACAGTTGAAGCGACCCCTCTCTATTTGGAATCCTTTGGATTATTTGCGGTTGTTGTATTGGGTGTTTTTCTTTCCCCAGGCGTTGCGGTGGTATGTGGAAAAGTATGGAGGAGGAGAAGGTTTAGCGGAAGAAACAAGCTGGCAAAGCAAGCTAGAATTTCTGCGCGAGCATCCTAACCAGTGGAAATTATTGTTTCAGGGATTAATTTTGACTGTTTGTGTTCCCTATTTGTTTTGTGGACTTCTGGAGCAAATAGGTATTACGATTAATTGGGTCGGCGTGGCAGTTGGCGTGGCGGTTGGCGTTTGGGTAGGGGTAGGTGTAGCCTCAGGAGTGGGGGCAGGTATAGCGTTTGGCGTGGCATCAGGCGTGGCATTAGACGTGGCATCAGGCGTGGCATCAGGCGTGGCATCAGGCGTGGGGGTAGGTATAGCGTTTGGTATGGCATCAGGCGTGGCATCAGGCGTGGCATCAGTTGTAGTGGGAGGCATAGCGGTTGGCATGGCGGTTGGCGTGGCATCAGGTGTGGCGGGAGGCGTGGCATCATGTGTGGTGGGAGGCATGGCGTTTGGCATGGCGTTTGGCGTGATATTAGGAGTGGTGGTTGGCATGGCGTTTGGCATAGCCTTTGGCGTGGCATTAGGTGTGGCGATTTGGCATCCAGAAAACTGGTTAATTGGCGTAGGACTTAACTTGATGTCAATTCAGAATCGTAGTTGGCTCCTACCTAGAATCACCCCTATTCCTTTACCCTTACTAACAACTCGCTTAAAATTTTGGCTAAGAAAAGATTGGCAACTAGGTCTAGAAAATATAGATCAACTCTTAAGATATAGCCTACAGTTTATTCCGGTAGTTAATGCTATTAATCAAGTGCTAGCAGAAATTCCCCCAGACGAGATGATTTATCGAATTTCCCAGCTAGCAGAAAATTCCTATGATTGGAGACTTGTAAAATTTGCCTCTGCATCTCTAGTAGAAGAGTTGAAATTAGAGTTTTTTAGAGGATTAGATATTTTTAGCCTTATAAGAGTTTCATCAGCACTGACTCACTTAGACACTCCATCCCGTGCAATAGCTGCAGGTTTCTGGCATCTCTACGAAAAAGAACCTGAAAAAGCGACAGCAGCATTTGAGAAAGTACGCCCTCTCCTCTACGGCGAGGAAATATTCCTTTTAGCTCAAACCCTAAACGAATTTCAAGCAGCAGGATCTGCTAATGCCATTGCCAAAATACAAGTTCCCAACTTTCCACCTGAAACTCATCTACGGCCTACCACCTGGGAAGCGCTCAGAGGTTTACGTCGCGTTGTTGAAGATACACAACTTGCTTTAAAAGCTACCTCAAAGTCAGCTCGTGTATCTGCTCTTTCCAGAGCTATGAGGCAATTAACAGACATCCTAGATAATGCTGATAGACTTCCCCAAATTGAACAAAGTTTAATTGTCTATATTGCTAAAAACTGGCAAATTGCTATGGATGAAGAAAACATTGCCACACAGTTTAGAGATGCATTTATTCCTAAAATTAATCCCTACGTCATTGGTGACCCAGTAGAGGGTGACTTGTTTGTAGGTCGGCAAGATATTATGAAACAGCTTGAGGAGCTATGGGTGACTAATTCTCAAATGCAGTCTGTTGTTCTCTACGGTCATCGTCGTATGGGAAAAACATCAATTCTAGTCAATATTGCCAACTTTTTTGGTTCAGATGTTGAAGTAGTTTATGTCAACCTGCAAAATTTGGGAAGTATTTCTGAGGGAATGGGTGAAGTATTTTTAGCAATTAGTGATGAAATTTCAGATGCTCTCAACATTCTCCCACCGGACACAGATGAACTCCTGAAACTCCCCCAACGAACTTTTAAACTCTACTTAAAGCGAGCAATTCAACAAATTGCTAAAAAGGGATTAATTATTTGCCTGGATGAATTTGAAACCATTGAAAACCTCATTAATTCAGGACAACTTCCTACTAATTTTATGGCAGTATTACGGGGGTTTGTACAGATGAGCCTGAAAATTGCCTTTGCCTTTGCCGGGTGGTTCACTTTTGAAGAAATGACACAGGATTATTTTCAGCCATTTTTTGCCAGCATTATTCCCATCCGCGTCAGTTTTTTAAATAGAGCTCCAACCCACCAAGTCCTTGCCAACCCAAACCCAGACTTCCGGCTTACCTACGAACCAGAAGCAATGGATCACATCTACGACCTCACATTCGGACAACCCTACCTAGTACAACTACTGGGATTTTTACTTGTCCGTCGCTACAACGACCAAACGTTCGAGCAGGGAAGACCACGAGAGTCAGTTTTTACTGTTGCAGATGTGGAAGCTATTATTCGTCAAAATGAACTATTCCCGAGTTGGCGTTATTATTTCACAGGGGTTTGGGGTCAAGCTGCTCAAGATGCACCGGGACAGCAAGATATTCTCATAGCTTTAGCTGACTATCCAGAAGGTTGTAGTCGTGCCACTATCCAGGAAATTACAGGTTTAGAAGAAAGTATACTAAATAATGCTCTTGAAACTCTTGCTCGCCACGATGTCATTATCGAAACCGAGGGAAACTTGCGGTTTGCAGTGGAACTATTTCGGCGTTGGGTAAAGAGTCAGGAGTCAGGAGTCAGGAGTCAGGAGTCAGGAGTTAAGAGTCGGGAGAATAGAAAGCAGTAAGAATAAGGAGATTTGCTCTGTGTAAGAGGATAGGTTTTTTGATCGTTAAATAATCCAGATTTTACAGTACTTCCTGCTGCTCGTGAGGTACACATCTAGCGGGCAAGATGCCCGCACTACAAACATTTTACACTTATATATCATTTGCCCGAAATATGCTGTATATCATCAACAGAAGTTACGCACGGACACTGAGGGCGAATGCCATTTGCGTTCCGCAGAGCTACCGCTAACGCCCCTACATATGGCGTTTTTAAGGTGAATTTGCGTAAGTCCCGTGTAATTATTTTGGTCAAGAACAAAAATAGTGGGAGCATCTTGCTCCCTTGGTTGTGTTTTACTCCATTGGTCGTATCTTGCTCCCTTGGATATAGGGTTTGCTCAGTTACCGAATAATTAAGGTTTAAAGTCTCTCATGAGCAAGGAGAAACAAGAAAAAAATTTTCCTTTTATTCAATCCTCTTCCTTTTAGGGAGAGGTAATTATCAATTATCCATTATCAATTATCAATTATTGAAGCTACTGCTAACACACCCTACCAATAGCTTTGTCCGTTACGCTACCGCTAACACACCCTACCAATAGCGTTCATGCGTAAGTCCTGAATTATAGCAATGTGCGCTGGCATATTTACAAATTGCAGGAGGTTTCCAATAGCTAAAAGCCTTATATTATCAACTTTTTATTCCCCTTGTTGCCTGTTGCCTGTTGCCTGTTGCCTGCGCGCAGCGCTATACTAAAAATCTAAGCGATCGCTCCGCCAATATGCTCTAACTAATTTAATTTCATTATAATTATAACGTTCTTGTAAATATTCATAAATAGGTTTCAATGCTCCATCTCCTACTTCTTCTATTGCAGCAATAATTTTTTCCTGATGTTTGGGTGTTACTAATTTATCAATATCTACTGGTTGCTCTTTTTCTATTAATTCAGCTAAATGACCAGTAACAGTGCCAGAACTAATTCCTCTTTGATTAGCAATAGCATCAATACTTAATCCTTGTTTATGCAATTCTAATGTTTCTATTTGAGTAAAAGAAGGAAAATTATCTACAACTTTTGCTAGCTCTCGGATAGGTTCTGAATTAGTAGATAAACCATTCTCTGCACAATAATTTCTAATCGCTTGAATAAACTTTTTGCCATACTTATCTTGTTTGCGACTACCTACTCCAGAAATATCCATAAATTCATCCAAAGTTTGAGGTCGTTTCTGTGCCATTTGTTGTAATGTTGTATCTGGAAATACCACATAAGGAGCTACCATTTGTTCATCAGCAATTCGTTTCCGTAATGCCCGCAATTCTTCAAATAATCGTTGTTCATCTGCAGCTAAAGAAGTAGTAGTTTTTTCGATTTTACGTTTTTTTTCTATCGCAATTTCTACCTTTTTTCTTCGCCCCATTACATCCCAACTATTTTGATTAAGTTTCAACACTGAATAACCATCAGTTGTTTCATCCATTAAACCTTGATGTAAGAGAGATTTTGCCAAATGTTTCCATTCATCAACACTTCTATCTTTACCAATAGCATAAGTAGAAAGTTGGTCATGTTTTTTATCTAAAACTTTCTGACTTTTAGAACCTCTTAAAACATCAATAATATGATTCATACCAAACCGTTCTTTAGTCCTCGCCACACAGGACAAAAACTTCATTGCCTCAATCGTCCAATCTTCTATTGGCTTAGGATATTTACAATTATCACAATTTCCACAATTTTCGGGCAAATCTTCACCAAAATAGCCTAATAAAATTCGGTGGCGACATTCAGTAGCATCAGCATAATCAAGAATTCGTCTTAACTGTTGATAACCAATTCTTTGTTCTTGTTCATCAAGTTTTTGAGCAATTAAATATTCAATACCTTTCTTATCGCCATAACTAAAAAATAGAGTACATTTAGCAGGTTCACCATCTCGACCAGCTCTCCCAGTTTCCTGATAATAACTCTCAATATTTTTAGGTAGATCGTAATGAATTACAAATCTAACATCTGGCTTATTAATACCCATACCAAAAGCCACAGTTGCCACAATTACATCAATATCATCTCGGATAAATTTAGTTTGATTAATAGCTCTTTCCTCATCATCCATTCCAGCATGATAAGGTAATGCAGATACATGATTTTGTCGTAATTTATGAGCAATTTCATCAACTTTTTTTCGACTATTACAATAGACTATTCCAGAACCACCAAGTTTTCTAATTATTTGCAATGTTTCAGCAAAAGTATTTTTAGCATTAGTTTTTTGACGGACTTCATAATATAAATTTGAACGGAAAAAACTAGCAATATGAATATAAGGTTGTTGTAAATTTAATTGAGCAATAATATCTCCCCGGACTCGTTTTGTCGCCGTAGCAGTTAAAGCCATCATCGGCACATCTGGATAACTTTCTCGTAACATTTGTAACTGTCGATATTCTGGGCGAAAATCGTGACCCCATTCTGAAACACAGTGAGCTTCATCTATGGCAAAATTAGAGATACCTTGTTGAGCATTAATTAACTCTAAAAATGGTAAAAATCTCTCTGACAATAATCTCTCTGGAGCAACATATAAAAGTTTGATTTTGCCCTGCATAATATCTGTTTCTCGTTTTCGAGTTTCTGTCAGTCCAAGACTGCTATTTAAAAATGTCGCAGCAATACCATTATCTTGTAAACTTGCTACTTGGTCTTGCATCAAAGAAATGAGAGGAGATACTACTATTGTTAAGCCTGGTTTGAGTAATGCGGGTAATTGAAAACATAAAGATTTTCCCCCACCAGTAGGCATAACAATTAGCATATCTTTTTGTTGAAGTGCTGTTTCAATAATTTGTTTTTGCCCAGGGCGAAATGAATCATAACCAAAGTAATTCTTTAAATGTTTTTCTAAAGATGGTTGATTAAATTTTGTTTGATTTTGCACCGACATAGTGATAATTAATTTAAAAATTTATTATATTGTAGGTTGGGTTAAGCGCCAGCGCAACCCAACAAAAAAATGTTAAATTAATTTTGCACAGGTACTTAAACTTTAAGGAAACTTCCTGGAATTTCTGCTAAAGATATTTTTCATCAATTAGTTAGAACTGCTCTTGAGAATCAGGGTTGGATAATCACTCACGACCCCTATCGTATTGATTTAGGATTTGTTTATTTTTATATTGAGTTAGGTGCATAAAAGTTAATTAGTGCAACAAAATATGGTGAAAAAATTGCTATTTAAATTAAAACTTTTTTGGCAGCTTCAACAATTTATGAGTTTCACACTGCAGTTGGAAAATTAATTAATTTTTGTATTGCTTTGGAGGAATAAGAGACAGAACGAAAATTATATTTAGTAATTCCATTAGAAATTTATATAGGAGTCGCCATTACTATATTTGACATATCAAAAGCTTAACACTCAGACAACACTAGATTTTTATTTCTTCCTTCTTCCTTCTTCCTTCTGCTATAAACGCTTTTTTAAGTATCCATTCATTCAAACTGTAATTCATCGTAACCAAATTCCATTAATTATTTATGATTTTGAAAAGGAGGCGATCGCTCAATGGATAAATTAGATTTATATCGTCAATTAATTCAGGAATTACTAACAGCAAGAGCTAAGTTACGTTCTCCTAATGACCCAATCAAAAGTCAAACAATTTTTGACCGCGAAGGAGAACACTATCAACTTGTTAATTTGGGATGGAAAAATAACAGTACCAGAATTTATGGTTGTGCTATTCATGTCGATATTATTGATGGAAAAATCTGGGTACAACATGATGGGACTGAAGAAGCGATCGCCGACCAATTAATAGAAAAAGGAGTTCCAGCACAAGATATTGTTTTGGCCTATCATCCACCTAATCTGAGAAAATATACAGAATTTGCCCAAAATTAACTATTATTGTAAAGTGGATGATATGGCTCGCCAAGCTCGCTAAGGATTTCAATCCTTGGCTAATAGTTTAAGTCATCTTAAGATGACTCTTGAGGAGTATGCCATCTTTTTAATCAATTTGACTTTTGATTTGAAAGTTTTGAACCTATCAAATCTTACTTTTAACTTTTGACTTTTGACTTTTAACTTTTCAGGGGTTGCGAGAATTTAACCAACTCTCCAAATCTTCTAGACTGTTGAAATCTAACAAATCTTCTCCTAAACTTTCTAACTCTTCAACAGCTAAATCTTCAATTTGATTATTTATTGAAGTGGGAATATCTTTAAATCTTTTTTTCAGTAAACGCATAACAAAAGCGATCGCTTTTGTTATGCGTCCTTCGACTTTTCCCCTAGCTTCTCCTTCTTGTTCTGCATAAGCTATTTGTCCTCTTTGATCCTGCAATGCTATGGCCCGACGCTCAACCATTTCTAACTCTTCTGGTGTCATATTAATTTTATTAGCAATGTTTAAAGCTTGTTCAATTTCTGCAACTACTCCCAAATTCTCTGGAATATAATCTAAGCGAGCAGCTTCTTTAAGAAAGAAAATCCACTTCTCTGTCAAAGTTTCTAACTCGGCCAAAGTTTTTTTAAACTTCGGTAACTCCACAAATATTAGCCGCAATTCTACATCGGGATATTTCCAGTTTTTATCTTCATGTTTAAACACAAAAGAATTAATTACATCTACTACTTTTTTGTCTTTAAAGAAAATAAAATCTGTAATTGTTACCGCTATTGCTGGACGTAGTAGAAGATAATCATCTCCTGTTTTTAACTGGTTGCCATAACCTTTAATTAAATTGTACATGACTCGCTTACTAAAACCAGTCATCGATGCTACTTGCATTTCAATAACTACAACCGAACCATCAAATAAAACAGCTTTTATATCTAAATAGGTATCCTTTAAACTGATTACTTGACCCTGATTAAAGGGGTTAATAATCCTTAAAGACTCAATTGTTTTTTCTCCATTATAAATTATGGCATTTAGGAAACTGATTAAAATTTCTGTGCTTTCCTCGGAACCAAATATTTTTTTAAAAGCATAATCAACCTTGGGACTAACAAAATCCATAGTGATTTTTCCCTTAAGAACATTTGAATTATTAAAAATATTATAGCAATTTCCAAAAAGCGTGAGGTACAAAATTCCTTGTCATATTTGACAATAATAATAGTTTTTGAGACACAATAATTATTATAAAATCAACAACTAAAAGTATCTATAAAATCATAAATTATAGTTAATTTGACCCCAGACAGGCAGTTAAAAATTCCTGCGGAAATTCAACAGCAACTTAATCCAGGCGATCGCTATACAATTACAGAAGATAGCTTAGTTTTTTAGAAGATTAAAAAGGGTTTTGACTGGGATGAATGGGAACGAAGAATTGAAGCAGCTAACCCCGAACCCAACCAATTAACAACATAAGAAATTTGCGAAATTGTGCGGGAAGTACGTTATCAAAACAGTTTAAAAAATGACTAAAAATTGTGAAATTGGAGTTGGCACTTGGTAACAGCTTCTCTAGCATTAGCATTAGACCAATTTAATTTATGGTAAAGTCGTTAAAGTTCAAATCACTATGTCATAAAAGATAAAATTATGAATTTTTTTTTCAAAAGTATTGTTTCCCAAATTCTCCAAAATGATATTGCTTGGAGAATACTTTATAATACTGTAGTTCGGGCTTCGGAATTTATTAAGTCTGAAAGGATTATCTTACAAGAACCAAACTGTAAACAGGTCGTTAATCATAAAGATGAAGTTTTATCAATATCTCCTGATTTAATCGTTAAACACGGTCCTTTTAAAGGGATGAAATATCCTGACCAGAAATCAGTTGGTAGTGCTTTAATCCCTAAAATTGTAGGTTCATATGAATCAGAACTTCATCAGATTATAGGCCAAATATGTAACACGGATTATAGTGAAATAGTTGATATAGGATGTGCAGAAGGATATTATGCAGTTGGTTTAGCAATGCGAATACCTACTGCTAGAGTCTTTGTATATGATATAAAGGGTCAAGCAATAGATTTATGTAGACAAATGGCTCAAATTAACAATGTAGCTGATAGAGTAATTACTGGATCTTTCTGTGATATAAATACCCTTAAAAGTATTCCATTTACAAAAAAAGCTCTGATTATTAGTGATTGTGAGGGCTATGAAAAACAACTATTTACACAACAAGATGTTTCCTTCCTTGTGAACTGTGATTTATTAATTGAAATACATGATTTTATTGATCCTAGTATTTCCTCTACATTGCGAAAATGCTTTTCTGATACTCATTCGATCAATGTTATTGAAAGTATAAGCCATGTTATCAAGGCAAATTGTTCTTACTGTTATGAGGAATTACAAGATTACGGATTACTGGATCGCAGACGACTATTATCAGAAGGGCGCCCAACAATGATGAAATGGTTTTATCTCAAACCAAGTCTGTAACTTTTTCATCAAAAACTAATAAATTTACAAGATTTTGTTTTAATAAAATCTTACCGATAAATTGTGGGTATGTGCCTCCCCTTTTAAAGGTATAAAAAAAAGATAATTCCGTATTTCAAGCCTCCTTATTACAGAGGTACTGATAACTGATAACTGAAATGACTAGCTAATAGCTGATAGCTGAATGCTTAGATTAATAAATTAAATCCAGGTAAAACATCTTCTCCAGATAAAGATATAGGTAAAGTTAATATTTCCACAGGTTTTTGAGGACGATAAATTTCTGCAGTGCTATCTTGAGGATTAATTAACCATCCTAATCTCAAACCACAATCTAAATATTCTTTCATTTTTTCCTGTAGAGGTTTTAATCTATCGCTAGAAGAGCGTAATTCAATCACAAAATCAGGACAAACAGGTGGAAATTTTTTCCTTTCATTGGGAGTTAAAGTTTCCCATTTTTCTCGTCTTACCCATGAAACATCAGGAGAGCGACTACCACCACCAGGTAAATTAAATATTGTTGAGGAGCTAAATACAAATCCTAACTGAGTTTTTCGATTCCAAATAATAACATCAGCAATTAAATTAGCTTCTTGATTACCACTTTCTCCACCTACAGGCGACATAATAATCAATTCTCCATTACGACTAAGTTCTAATGATACCTCTGGATTAACTTGACAGAGTTGATAAAAATCTTCTTTTGTTAATGTAATTAATGGTTTTAAATCTAAAACAGTTCTCATAGTCAATTATTATCAATTTTATTCTATTGTAGCTTGACAAACATAAGTCGTACTTATGATACTATTTCTCTGTAATAACCAGATTTTAAATGCCAGCATTTTTAAATTCTGAATAACACTTTTCCACAAAATTTAAGTAACTATTTTGAAACACTTCCGGCGCAAATCTATAGGCGTGTTTTCTAATAATTTCTGCCTGAAAATATGCCTGATAATTTTCAAATTTTTCTACCACTTCAACCAAAGCTTTTTCTGTCTGTTCGGGAAACAATAAACCTGTTGCTGAATCTGGATATTTTCTCATATCTCGCACTGTTTCTGTCGCTCCACCAACTCCATAAGCAATAACTGGCGTACCGCAAGCTTGTGCCTCCACTAAAGCCATACCAAAATCTTCACAAGCAGCATAAATAAAACCTTTTGCTTCTGACATATATTGAGTAACTACTTCTTCAGGTTGCCAACCCATAATTTTGACATTAGTTTTAGCAAGACGGCGTAATTGATTTAATTCCTCACCAGCACCAATAACTATTAAATCTCGTCCTAACTGATTAAAAGCTTTGACAATTAAGGAAATTTTTTTATAACTAACTAATCTACAAACTGTCACATAAAAATCTTGTTTCTGAGATTTAAAAGGAAACTTTTCCACATTTACTGGTGGATAAATTACCTCAGGTTCACGTCGATAACAACGCCATATTCTTCTAGCAGTATGTTGAGAATTAGCAATAAAATAATCTACTCGGTTAGCAGAAATTACATCCCATTCTCTGAGTCTATGTAAAAGATATCTGGTGAAAATTCCAGGGATACCTTTACCTAATTTACTACTATTTAGATAGTCAAAAGTTAAATCCCAAGCATAGCGCATTGGGGTATGACAATAACAAATATGCAGTTGATAGGGTGTGGTAATAACTGCTTTAGCAACTGCATGAGAAGAAGATAAAATTACATCATATTCTCGTAGGTCTAATTGTTCAATTGCTATTGGTAATAGAGGTAAATATTTTTGTACTCCGTTACGAGCTAAAGGCAAATTTTGTAAAAATGTTTTGCCAATTTTTCGTTGATAAAGATAACTTTCAGGATTGCTTGACTCAAAATCAATTAAAGCATATAAATCAGCATTAATATGCTGGAGAATTTCCTTAACAACCAATTCTGAACCACCAGTTGCTTTGGGTGTTAACCATTCGTGAACAAGAGCATATTTTACTTCCACAGTAGATTTTTAAGTATTTAAGGATTGAACAATTGTAGGAATAGGGAGTAGGGAGCAGTTTAACAATTAACAATTAATAATTAATTATTAATTATTATACTAAATCCGGTGCGCGAAGGGAGATTATTGTGAAGGTAAGGCAGAAGGCAGAAGGGTTAGAATGATTTGGACAAATTAGCTTTTCATAACCGGATTTAGTATTACCTCTCCTTGTCCTTGAAAAGAAGAGGATTGACTAAAAGGAAAATTTTTTCTTATTTCTCCTTTAAAGGAGAGGCTTTAAACCTTAATTATTCGGTAAGATAAGGAGCAGGATACAGAACAAGAAAAAAATATTTATCCCGTTAACTATACAACATTAATCTAGAATTTACTGTACAATTTTTTTGGTTATTTTCTTCTTCCTTCTTCCTTATTCCTTCTTCCTTCTTCCTTCTTCCTTCCTAAAATGAAGCTAATTTATCTGCCCAACGAGTTGTTTCAGGCAATCGATATTTAGTAGTACATTTCAACACATAATTTATGGCAGTTTCTAAGCTAATTCTATGACCTGTTGAAACATAAATTGGTTTAACTCCAGTACGAGTTCTCACAACTGCACCAATAACTTCTTCTTCATCTATTATTGGTTGCCAATTACCCCTTTCTAAACCAACATAATTATGTTGACCAATATAGTGAGATTTAGCTACACCAATACTAGGAATATTAACTAAAACTCCTAAATGACAAGCTATACCAAATCGACGGGGATGAATTAATCCTTGACCATCACAAAGCAATAATTCAGGAGTAATATTTAGCTTTTCTAAAGCATCTAAAATAGCAGGTATCTCTCGAAAAGATAATAATCCAGGAACATAAGAAAAAGAAGTAGAACGTTTAACTATAGACTGTTCTAATAATTCTAATTGTGGAAAACTTAACACTGCTACTGCTGCTTGAGTAATCTTATCTGAATCACTATAACCAACATCAATACCAGCTACATATTTAATAGTTCCAAATTGGTCTTCAGTTATTACTTGATGGCGGAGTTGTTGTTGCAGAGCGATCGCTGTTTCTACATCAGTAGGAAAAGGAAACTTTTGGTCTATTTTCATCATATTTAGTCTTTAGCAATTCAGCTAATTAAAATAATAAGTAGAACATGGTAATTTTTGAGCACTATGTATCAAATTGTCAATTAGCTCAAAAGTTTATATTCATTGCCTTTAAGAGTTTTTTGATTAAAAATGCAACGTCTTTTTTTTAGCCTGCTCTACTTAACTACTATAGACTTCTTGCAAAAGTTTTAATTAAATTAATTCAATATATGAAATCAACAATTTCATCTCCCTATTCCCCATTCCCTATTCCCTATTGCCTGACTTCTGCAAGAAGTCTTATTTAAGAAGATTTACTATCTCTTCTTCCCAATTCATAAACACCACAGATTACACAAACAATTATCCCAATACTAATTGACCAACTTTTATCTAAACCAATTTCTACACCCCAATTGCACAAACTTCCTACAATTAAAAAAGGCACAATACTAAAAATAGAAGCATAAAAAGCATTCTGAGATTCTCTTGCTTTGCGCGTCTTTTCAAATTCTTTCTCAGATGTATACAATGCTCTTTCTGCAAAATTAAACCAACGGTTAAGTTGTAACGTCACCCACTCACTCAGAGGAGAAAAACCCCAATATAAGGCCAAAGACCAGAGAGATGCACCTGCGATCGCTGTGGCATCTATGGCCAATCTAAAGGGAAAAATTTCTTCAAGTATCATTTTTTAAAATCTTATATTTTATTTATTAGGCAAAATATTAAATCCCTGAATTATAACAAATTTCAGGAATGATTATATTTTAAGTATTCAATTAAACATAAACATGAAATTAGATAATTGGTATTATCTATTGTTACTCGGTCGGAAAAATCACTTAAATTAGGATTATATCTAGAACAAGTTAATATAATTGTTAAAGAAACAGAATAATAGTTTATATCTAAAAGTTATCAGCTTTAAGACTGCTCAATCGAGCAATGAAAAAATAACTAGACAGGTAAAGTGTAGCTCTGGATTATATCTGATATGAAAGATACTTAAGAAAACAACGATTGAATAAAACATGATTACTAAATATCTCAGAACTAATACTGAGTGAACTTGAATAAATAGCCGAAGGATGATTTATGAACAAGGCAAATATATATAAATAATATCTAGAATTATATAATAATGTAATGACAAATTATGATTTTGAATCGGAATATAATTTCAAATTCATTGTTGCAGGAATTGCATCTAAAAATCGGCGAATAATTTTTTCAGGCTTGTGTTCAATACCTGGCTCAAGTTTTGCAAATAAAATATGGATTTATTGGAGAATTTATAGACAGTACTCGACCACAAATTAGGGTATTAGCTTTTTGGTCAGGAGACAGGTTTATACCTAATTTTAAATATTATATAGAAGGAACTCCTTGTAGTACCATTTATGAAACAGGTCTACAAATTTATCACCATTCAATTCAACAACTATTCCCAGAATATCGAGATTTATTAACTTTGCAAGCTGAAAGTTATTTAGGGATTTATATTGTAGATAGTCATGGAAAAAATATCGGTTATATTGCTGGCTTAGATACTAAACCTTTAAAACACAATTATGAACAAAAAAAATCTATATTAAAAATATTTGCTGCTCGCTCTGTGGCTGAAATTGAGCGTAAATTAGTGGAAAAAGCTTTAAAAAAGCAAAATATTTACTTACAAGAAACTCTGGAAAAGTTTAAAAAAACTCAAGCTCAACTCATTCATGCGGAAAAAATGTCTAGTTTAGGAGAAATGCTTGCCGGAGTTGCTCATGAGATTAATAATCCTGTAACCTTTATTTTGGGTAACTTAAATCACATTGATGACTATACGAAAGATTTATTAAATTTAGCTCATATTTTGCATAGAAATTCTTCAAATTTACCTGATGAAGTTATAGACAAAATTAAAGAAATTGAATTGGATTATATTGAGGAAAACTTATCCAAGTTATTAGGTAGAATGAGAGGAGGGGCAAACCGTATTAGTAAAATTGTTAAATCATTGCAAGTTTTCTCCAGCTTAGATACAGCAAAAGTAATATCTGTAGATATTCATGTAATTATTGACAGTATATTACTAATTATTCAACCCCGTTTACAAAATCCATTGGTAAGGATTCAAGTCATTCAATATTATGGCGAGCTGCCTCTAGTTAACTGTTTTACTAACGCATTAAAGCAAGCAATAATGAATATTATTAATAATGCCATTCATGCACTAGAAATAAAATTCTATCAGAATAAATATGGAGTAGAACAACCAAAAATTTCTATCAGAACAGAAAAATTAGAAAATGATTGGCTCGGGATTTATATTTCTGATAATGGCTTAGGTATAACAGAGGAAAATTGCTCTAAAATCTCGACCCCTTTTTTACAACTAAACCAGTCAGTCAAGGCAAAGGTTTAGGACTATCAATCAGTTATCAAGTTATTGTTGAACAACATGAAGGGAGAATAAAATGTATTTCTTCTCCTGAAAAAGGAGCGGAATTTGTGATTGAAATACCAACTTGACATTTTTTGAGAAGGAAGAGGGAAGAGGGAAGAAGGAAGAAAGGAAAATCTTGTTTTGTCTGAGTTTACAGCTTTTGATATGCTCTTCACCTTTCCTGAGACTAATATATCAATAGCGTAATTACTCTTTTGATAGAAACTACTGAAAATGATTAGGTAGTAAATTGCTTATACCTCTAAATTTACTCAGCGAAAATGAGTGAGGATTTTCGATTTTATCCATTCAAACACTACATATATATAGCACTATAGTTTTTGTTCTCTATATCTAGCGTTAATCTCATAATTTCTGGAGACAAGCTCATAGATTTGCCCATAGACTAATTCTATTTGAGCCAAATGAATAAAAATGAGTGAGGATTTTCGATTTTATCCATTCAAAAACTACATATATATAGCACTATAGTTTTTGTTCTCTATATCTAGCGTTAATCTCGAAATTTCTGGAGACAAGCTATATAGATTTGCCTATAGCTAACAATGCTATTTACTAATGGCAACATAGTTAAATTGATGATAAAATTCCTCAGAATCTTCAGATGTATCAAATCATCCATGGTCACAAGAAATTGAGGAGTGAATAAAAACCATGTCAAATCCAATCCCTCTTGGTTTGCCTTTGGTATCTAATCCTATAAAGCAGTATTTTAATAAATCAAAAAAAATTTTACTATTGCTAGGAATCATCGGAGTTGGCTTCACCACCACAGGACTCAAACAAGAATTAGTCACAGCTCAAGAACCCACAATTAATAATCAACAAATAGCCTACGTCAATAACTGGCAAAATGCTTCCTTCCCAGTCGAAAACTTTCAAGGATATACATCTCCCTTTGGCCCTAGGGGTGGGGGATTTCATTATGGGTTAGACCTAGCAGCACCCCAAGGAAGCTATATCCGAAATTGGTGGGCAGGCAAAGTTGTAGAAGTTTGGGAAGATAGGCGATGTGGGACTGGTATTGTAATTAAGTCAGGCTATTGGGAACACGTTTACTGCCATGTTCAAGGAGGCGTAGAAACTCATGGTGGACGTCGTTATTTAGTAGATCGTGGTGGTGGAATTATGCTACTTCAAGGTCAAGTGCTACCTGCTGGGACTCGAATAGCGAGAGTGGGAATGACTGGTCGAACCAGTGGCCCCCATCTTCATTGGGGTTTGAAATATGGGGGTCGTTGGGTAGACCCTGGTTTAATTTTACGAGAGATGTATGCTCAACAAACTAGGAGTCTATCAGGTTTACAAGGTAGATAGTTCAACAATTAATAATTATGGGGGTAGGAGACAGGAGACAGGAGACAGGAGACAGGAGAAATGGATCGGGAGCGAGGAGGTAGGGGTAAGAATTGTCAGAATGATTTTTCTCCCATAATCGTCCCAAAATACTAGCTTTTTGCAGCTCTTGCCACTGAAAAGCTGACACTTTTTTAGATAAAAAAATGCTATAACCAATATCAGTCAATGCTTTGAGATTTAATCAGTAAGCCCTAGTTAAAAAGGAAAAAAAGGCAGGAGTTCATTGACAACTTCAAATCTCGATATTCAACATCTACCACTCAAAACCTATAGCAAAGAATCGGTTGGTTAGGACTTATCCTGATAATAAACCGGAGACAGGGAAATATTTCCCCACTGTTGCCTGTTGCCTATTCCCTATTCCCTATTCCCTGCTATAGATTAAACTTCAACTTTTCTTTTCTAAACCAATAGAAAGTTTCTGTTTCTCAGGTAATGTTGTGTATTCCGAAACAATTCTCCGGAACTCTTCACCCTCAATAGTTTCCTTTTCTATTAAAAGGTCTACCAACCTGTCCATCACCACACGATTTTCTCTAATGATTCGGCGAGCTTCCTCATGACAATGAACAGCTATTGCTCGAACTTGATGGTCAATTTTAGTAGCTACTTCCTCAGAATATTCTGACTGTGACTGCCAACCTCGACCCAAAAAGACTTCCTCACTAGGATTCTCTAGAGCAATTGGCCCTAAATCCGACATTCCATAACGAGTTACCATTTCACGGGTTAAATTAGCCACACTCCTAATATCGTTAGCAGCTCCCACCGTTACCTCCGCAGGGCCAAAAATCTCCTCCTCTGCAGCACGCCCACCTAAAGAAATTGTAATTCTGTCTATTAACCAAGAACGGGTATATAACCCACTGTCAACCATTCCTTCATCCATAATTGGTTGAGCAAAACCACCCACTCCTCCAGAACGAGGAATAATACTCACCTTATTTAAAGGGTCAGAATTTTTGAGTACAGTCATTAACAAAGCGTGTCCGACTTCATGGTAAGCAATTAACCGTTTTTTCTTACTATCCAATAATGGAGTTAAACTCAAACCGATGGTCACTCGGTCAATAGCATCATCAACTTCCGAAGGTGTAATTGCTTCCTTACGTCTTCTAGCAGTCAGAATAGCTGCTTCGTTCAGCATATTGGCTAAGTCTGCTCCTGAAAAACCTGGTGTCCGTCGAGCGATCGCCTCCAAGGAAATCTCTGGAGTTAGTTTTTTATTCCGAGCATGGACTTCCAAAATTCCCAAGCGTCCATTATAAGCAGGCAAGTCTACAGTTACTTGTCTATCAAACCGACCAGGACGTAATAATGCAGCATCCAGGACATCAGGACGGTTAGTTGCAGCGATAATAATGATGCCTGTATTGCCTTCAAACCCATCCATCTCTGTCAGTAACTGGTTTAGGGTTTGTTCCCGTTCATCGTTACCTCCACCAATACCAGCTCCTCGTTGTCTACCCACCGCATCTATTTCATCTATAAATATGATGCAAGGAGCATTTTCTTTGGCTTTACGAAATAAGTCCCTGACGCGAGAAGCTCCCACACCCACGAACATTTCCACAAATTCTGAGCCAGAGATACTAAAAAATGGAACTCCTGCTTCTCCAGCGATCGCCTTTGCTAATAGAGTTTTACCTGTTCCCGGAGGTCCTACCAAAAGTACTCCTTTAGGAATTTTTGCCCCAATAGCTGTAAATTTTTCTGGCTTTTTGAGGAAACTGACTACTTCTTGAAGTTCTTCTTTTGCTTCTTCGATACCTGCCACATCATCAAATAATACTCCTGTTTTGGCCTCCATCTGAAAACGTGCTCTGGACTTGCCAAAGTTTAAAGCATTTCCCTGTGACTGACTAGAACGACGCAGGATACTTAGCAGCACAATGATAACTACAAAGACGATGAGGATATTGAAAATAATACCCATAGCAGCGCTATTGTCGGGAGAGCGCTTCAGTTCAAAGTCAATTTTTTGAGCGCGAACTCGATCCAGTAGTTCTGGGTTATACTCAAATACATTGACGGTATACATAGGTTCATTACTTTTTTGCCCTTTCAGGCTAACTTTAGCAATTCCTTGAGAGGGATAAGCATCTATTTCTGTAACTTCACCAGCTTTAATTTTCTCGAGTAGCTGAGTGTAGCTCAGAGAGTTTTGAGTATTACTTTTATTAGCAAAAGCTGGAGTTCCTAGTAAGGCACCTTGAGCAATTATCCCAGTCACCAAAATTCTCCATATAAGTTTTTTATATTTTTGAAAAATAATAGTTTTGGTATTTTGGGTATTAGCTTTAGGATTCCACGGTGATGGGTGATAGTTGTTAATTTTATTCGGCCCATCTGTTTTTATTTGTTTCCAGAAATTTTTCATTAGTATTCTTGAGTCGTGGCCTTTTATCTAGATTAAGGGTACATATCTATATCAATAGCGTATTTCATTATCTTTGCAGTAGTGGTAGTTTGATTCATATCTGATACCAATTACCATGCATTAATGCTGAACTTAAGTAGCACTTCAATTATTAAGTAATTAAAACAAGCAAAATTACATTTTTGGTAATTAGGGCTTGCTGATTAAATATGAAAGCATTGACAGGTAAAGGTTGTAGCATTCCGATCGCCATTTCCAGGCGGGGTTGCGCGACCCAATTATTTTGATAAATAAAACAAGTAAGTTTCCGTTCTACTGAACTTATCCAAACTTACCCCCCAACCCAACTCCCAGGGCTATAGAATATAAGTTGAAGATTTTTTAATTTTTATTTCGTCAGATGAAATAAATTGAAATATAATTAAAAAATAAACAAATATATCAGACTGATATAAATGCTTGAGTTATCTGCCCTCGGTTTACTGCAAAAGAAGCCTCTGCACGGCTATCGTTTAAAGCAACAGCTAGAGTTATTTATGAGTAGCTGTATTAGCATCAACTATGGTGCTATATATCCGTTGCTGAAACGATTAGAAGAGCGGGGTTATATTTTCGTAGTTACAGAAGAACCAGGGAAAGCCGGGTGTAGTCGTAAAATCTATCAAATAACAGAAAAAGGGCGCGATCGCTGGCGTGAAAAAATGCTAGAAAATCTCAAAGAAAGTTGGGTAAAAGGTCGCTCTAGATTTCTGATTAAATTTTTCTTTTTCAGTGATTTAGAACCCATAGAACGAGTAAAACTGATCGAACATCGTTTAATAGTTTGTCAACTACGTCAAGAATATTTAGATAGTCAACAATCTGAAAATATACAACGAGACCCCTATCAATTTTCGGCTTGGAATCGAGCAAAATCAATGCTTAATTCAGAAACGCAATGGCTCAGAGAAGAATTAGTCAAAGAATTAGAACTGATAAATTTTGATTCTAATCAAGCAAAAAAACAGAATTTTAACTCTATATTAACTGCAGAAATTTAGTCAAAATCACAAAAAATAAAGGTTAAATAAATGTCAAATTTCAATTCATCAAACTCAGCAATTAAAGACAAAACTAAACCACCAGAAAATATCCAGGAGAATACCAAAATAGAAATATATGAAGACCAGACAAAAACTACTCTGGAATGGTTTCAACCTGAGAAAAAGAATTTTTCTGGTGTACTTTGGGCAACAGTAATTATTGCCACCCTCGGAGTAGGATTTTTAGGAGGACAATGGTGGCAGTCTCAAAGTAGCGAAACAGCTAACAAACCATCAACAGTAGCTCCAGGTAGACGACGAAGTACCCTAGTTAAAGCCATACCAATAGAAACTACCTCCCTCCAAGAAATCTCAGAATTTGTCGGGAAACTCGAAGCAAAACGCTCAGTCGAAGTTAGACCAGAAATAGATGGTAGAGTAGTAGAAATTTTAGCCCAGGAAGGAACCTTTATATCCAAAGGGCAGGCGATCGCTAAACTCAAAAGTGATAATGTGGAAGCCAACTTAAGGAGAACTAAAGCAAACCTCCGGCGAACTCAAGCACGTTTAGCAGAACTCAAAACCGGAGCAAGGCCAGAACAAATTGCCGCATCTAGAGCGCGTCTTAACCAATCTCAAGCACGTTTAGCAGAACTCAAAACTGGAGCAAGACCAGAACAAATTGCCGCATCTAGAGCGCGTCTTAATCAATCTCAAGCAAGTTTAGCAGAACTGCAAGCAGGTACTCGTGATGAAGAAATTGCTCAGGCAAAAGCACAACTACAAGAGGCAGAAGCACGACTGGCCAATGCCAAGTCAGGTAGTCTGTTAGAAGAAATTGCTCAAGCTAAGGCGCAAATAGAATTACAACAAGCAGAATTAGAGTTAGCTAGCGAACAAGTAAAGCGAAATCAAAATTTGAGAGCAGAAGGAGCGATCGCTGAATTAACTTTTCAGGAAATTTTTAAACAAGAGAAGGCAGCTAAAGCAAGAGTAGAGGAAGCAAAAAGACGAGTGACCCAGTTGCAAAGAAATAGAGAATCTACAATTGAGACATTAGAAGCAGCAGTGGAACAACAACGCCAAGTATTGAGAAGGTTAGAAAATGGCACTCGTCCCGAAGAAATTGCCAGAGCACAAGCGGAGGTGGCTGAAGCTCGTAGTAATTTAGAGGAGTTACAAAACGGCACTCGTCCTGAAGAAATTGCTAGAGCAGAGGCGGAGGTTGCAGAAGCTCGTAGTAATTTAGAGGAGTTACAAAACGGTACTCGTCCTGAAGAAATTGCTCAGGCGAATGCAGATGTGGCAGCAGCACAAGCAGAGGTAGAGAGTTTAGAAGCGGAGTTACGGGATACGGTAGTTGTAGCACCCTTTGCTGGAATTGTGGGAAATATGATTGTGAAAATGGGAGATTTTGTTACTGATAATGACACTATTACTACTGTGACGGCAAATCAAGTATTAGAAATAAATTTACCAATTCCTTTGGAGCGACGAGGGGATTTAAAATTGGGTTTACCTGTGGAGATTAAGAATTCAGAAGAGAAACCTGTGGGAATGGGGAAAGTTAGTTTTATTTCTCCTACTGTTAGTAGTGACTCTCAAACTATTTTAGTTAAAGCAGATGTGGATAATAGTGCTGGAAAGTTAAGAGATGGTCAGTTTGTGCGGGTAAATGTGATTTGGGATAGACGTCAAACTGTGGTAGTACCAATGACAGCGGTAGGTTTTCAAGGAGAAGAAAGGTTTGTGTATTTGTTGGAAGGAGCGGGTGAGGAGCAGAAAGCAAAACGCCAGATAATAGAGTTAGGTTTGGTTAAGGGTGATGTGACTGAGGTGGTGTCTGGTTTACAATCTGGTGACAAGTTGATTGTTTCAGGGGTGCAAAAGTTGAAGGATGGCTCTGCTGTGAAGCTTTTAAATTCAGATAAAGGAAAGAATAAGAGATAGTTGAAACTTATATCATTTGCCCTCTCTCGGGGAGCTATGTCAGCGGATAATTAGTTATCATAAAATTTTTTTTGTAGTTTTGCTCTATCCCTTTAAATACTTGTCTTATATCATGTCTCTTTAAATACCCACAAATAACATTTATTAGGTAGTAGAGAGTAGGGGGCAATTTGATAGATTCTCAAAATAATTGAGAAAATATCATTTTTATTATGTCTAATTAATGAGACTTGATATTATGGATAGAGCAAAACTACGAGCCTCATTATAATTATAAGTTTTTTACTGTAAGCGTAGCTCCTTTGAAGAGGGAAAATGATGTTAAAATCCCCTGGCTCTCATCTTCAATTCCAGCTTTAATACCAAATTGATAAATTTTTGCTACAAATAGCTAGGATATTTCTTAGGAGTCAACCCACCCCTCGCCCCTCCCCCTCCCAGGAGGGGAAGTCAGGAGGACCGAGTCAGAATGAATGGTTTAAATACCATTTTTTAGGTCGTAAATCATTCTTTTCTCTTGGTGCGCTACCAGGTGCGACTGGCGTCGTCGCGGGGTCGCACCGCTTTGTTAAAGTGCATATCCTGCATTTGTATTTTTATTCCTCTTACTATTAGTAACATTCTTTTTTTAAATTGGTATAATCTACAGAAAAATTATAAATTTTATACTTCAATAGACATCTGATAAAATTGCAGATGTATAGCATTTTTTGTACCTTTTTTCAGAAATTTTATTTCCTATTGCCTGTTGTATACTGCTACAAAAAGTCTATTATTTTTCGCAGATGTCTAATTAATTTTAATTACATTATGATATATTTTTTCTGATTTTGCAGCATTTAATTTGAGGTTAAATTATGTTTCTATCCGTCTACGAACCAGGGTAGAAAATTGTTCTCTTAGTTCCACATTTTCAAACAAATTCAAAATATATTTAGCTAGACTCTCCCCATCTTTTTCTTGTGCTAAAAAACCCGTTTCTCCATCAATTATTGCTTCTGGAATACCTGCATGAATCGAACTAACAACAGGTAATCCCATTGCTTGTGCTTCTAGAATAACTATCGGTAATCACTCGGATTCTCCTGTAGCAGTAGTAACGCTTGGCGCTCCCAATAAAAAAGCTTTATTCATCAATTATTTGACAACTTCAGGTGGTTTAACTCCAAGAAAACAGTAATTAGATAACAAACTTCCAGCTAAACTTTCTAAAGATGAACGTAAAATTCCATCGCCAATAACTACTAATTTTATATTAGGAATAGTTTTTTGTACTTGAGCGATCGCCTGAATTAAATATTCACGTCCTTCTTCCCTGGCGTTGCTGAGTGGTAATGATTTTGAGATTAACTTTGGGCGCAAAACATCAGTTTTTCAATTTTACCTTCAGCTAATAGACATCTCCAAGAATCAAAAATCAATATCGATATCCCAAAGAAATTATCAATTCTTTCCCCTCCTGGGAGGGGGAGGGGCGAGGGGTGGGTTCCCTACTGCCTACAGCAAAGCTGCCTACTCCCTATGGGTGGAGTAGATGTCTAATTATCATTACATTTAAGCAACGCCTTTTTTTCTATTAACCGTCCGACAAATCAAACAATCGGTTCTAGTTTTACTTCTGGATTCGGTGTAAATATATCTACATCTATACCGATATAATTAACTTTAATTTTCTCTGACAGACATCCTTTTTCAATTAGTTGAGAGCGGATCAATTCAGAAACAGCAATAAAATAGTCCGCTTCTTGAAATAGGCGATCGCGATTCCTAAAATATAATTATCGAAAAAATTGACCGCGATTTTTGACAAAATCCCAGGTCTGTGCATAAAAACTTTGAGATTGATTTAGGGTTATTTCTGTGGTAGCATAATAACCATGAAAAGTTACAATGAGGGGTATGTTTAACTTTTTTGCTAGTGGCAGTGCTAAAACCCCATCCAGACCAAAATGAGCGTGAATTAACTGAGGCGATAAATCTTGCAAAGATTTCAGCCAGCGAGGATGGATAAAACCAGTTAATTTGTAGGCTGTTTTCCAGAGACCAGGAGGAGAGGCTAAGTAACCCAGAATAATCGCTCTATCCTGGGGAATCATTGATTTGGCAGTGAAAAAGCCAGATGAGCCAACGTAGAATCCTTGATAGGATGAAAAATTCTCCACTTGTGCGGGGATAAAAGTTTCTGATTAGGGAATTAATTGGTCGCGATAGATAATTACTATTGGTTTCATTAGTTGCTTTGGCAAAAAAGAGCGATATTAGACTTTTTTATGTCCTGTAAAATTATCAACATTGGCAAACAATTCTTTCAGTTTCAGCAAAGAATAAATATATTTGTAGTTAGTAAATTTTTTTTCAAATTAAATCTTGCTTATTTATATCTAAATGTAAAACCACCAAAAATATAAAGTTTGTCATTAATAACTGTTGTCGCACTTTCTAGGAGTGGGGTAGGAAGTGGAGCGCCTATCTTCCATAACCTGTGAGGGAGCATCCAATTTTCAAGTGTTTGTGTGATTGAGACCATAATTAATTGTTATAAGTAATTTTTTTGAGCAACTAAAAATTTAATTGTTTTTAGTTTGCTAACCTATAGCTTCAGTAGATGCTGCTTTCTCTTTAATTTTTTCCGCAAATTCCAACATTTTTCCCTTGCTTTTTCTGTAGCTATTTTTAATCGAGTTTGGTCAACTTTCATTTTCTTTCAAAACAGGGATAATTTTTTCCTGATAACTATGGATAATATCTCCCGAATTAGCTGAACTGGGAGGTAATTACAGACTTTATCAGTCTATTACCTCCTTAATAACATAAAAAATAAATCTCAACTATCAATAAAGCTTGGTTAAAGCTGCTTCTACTTTTGGAGGTAAACGGCGCATGATTTTGCCTTTTTCTCGGTCAACAGTTACTAATGTTACTCTGGCTGTAACATATAATTCTTTACCATCCAAAGATTGAATTTGGTAATCCCAGTCTAGTTTGACTCCTTGAGTATTTGTCATGCGAGTCCTGACTGCAACTACCATCCCAAACTTGACCGCTTTGTGATAACGTACTGAAAGTTCTACCACTGGTAAATCGCAACCAAGGTTAACCAACTCAGCATACTCAATACCAATAGAACGCAAACTTTCTATTCGTGCCTCCTCCATCCAGGAAATATAAGTCCCATGCCAAACAACACCAGCATAATCAGTGTGATGAGGATGAACTCGGACTATATATTCAAACCAAGCATCTGATTTCTGAGTAGATTGATTTTCAATCGCACTTGTGGGTAACTGAGATTGAGATTGTTCTGATGAGGCCACTTTACAAAATTTGCTAAAACGCTACATTTCTCAAAGTTATCATGGGTACAGGAGATTTATGCTATTTTTAAACGTTATTATTTGCTGATTCACTCAATTAAAAAATGATAAACAAAATTTTGTTAGCTGTTGCTGGTCGGGGACTATGTGAGCAGATGCTCAATATGTTGATGGACATCCCTTACTTCCAAGTAGCATCTGTGACTGTCTTGCACGTTGTCCCCCCTCAACCTAGTGCAGAAGGTATGTCTGCTAAGTTAGAAGAAGGTGGAAAAATCCTGGCAGAGGCTGTTCAATCTTTAAAAATAGATCCAAAAAAAGTTAATCCCCGACTTAAACAAGGAGACCCCAAGGATATTGTTTGTCAAGTAGCTGATGAAGAAGAATCTGAACTAATTATTATGGGTTCCCGGGGCTTAGGCAAACTGCAAGCTATTTTGGAAAATTCTGTTAGTCAATATGTTTTCCAGTTAACTTCCCGTCCAATGCTACTTGTGAAAGACGATATCTACGTTAAAAAAATCAGGCGGGTGATGGTAGCTCTAAATTCATCAGAAGGAGGAAAAAGTTCTCTACAGTTGGCTATTTCCTTAGTGAATCAAATTCCTGGGGGACAATTAATTTTGAGTCATGTTAAGAAAGATCCCAGTGGAAAATCAATGCAAGATTATACTGCCGATGCAGAAAAAGACCCTGTTGTAGCTGAAGCTGCAGCAGAAGCAAAAAAAATGGGTATTCAATATCGCTGTGTTGCTGCCAGTGGTAAACCTGGTCCAGAAATTTGTAAAATTTCCCAGGATTTGAATGTAGACCTATTGATATTGGGCTCACCAGACCGCCGTCCATCCAGTGCTAAGAATCTTGTGGACCTTGATAAACTATTAGGAAATTCTCTATCGGATTATGTGCGAGTTTATGCCAATTGTCCTGTATTGTTAGCTCGCCAGAGTGCTAGTTAGACAAAAACGGCAAAGTAGGAGGACAATTTTTCAAATTATGCTCCTACTCTGAGTGTGTAAACTGCTAAATTTTTAGCTTTCGTTGTTGCCAGTTTGAATATATAAAATGATTAAGAAAACGGCTGGCACAAATATGAACAAAATGGTTGCCACAAAGCCTAAATCATTAACTGCCATGATTAACCCACCTTGAATTGAAAAAAACCACAAGGTTAAGAATACCATTATTTGCTATTTGCGCTTTGGTTTTGTTTTAATAGTTACAGGACCGTTAACCATGGTTTGACAAGCTAATCTATAAGAAGGGGGTTTCTTCTTCAACTTTTTTTCTTCCACTGGAGTACGGGGTGAAAGATTTTCCAGACCTTCAACAACCTCTACAATACAGGTACCACATTGTCCATAGCCTCCGCAATTCATCATTTTTCCTGTAAAGGTGTAGAGGTCAATGCGGTTTTCTAGAGCCTTGATTCTTAAATTTGCTCCATCAGCAGCAATTATTTCCTGGTTTTCTTGTTCAAATTTGATGTTGGCCATTATGAATTATTAACTTATATTGAGATTGGTAATTCTAAAAAAATGTTAACTAATGTTGAGAAGTTTAACTTGTTCTGGTGGAAGAAGACAGAAAGAAAAAAAGCTTATTATATAGTATCCAGATAATTAGTTATTGTATGACGAGAGGAGTCAGGAGTCAGTAGGAAGATAAGGATGAGAGTTGGAATTATTCTGGGGATATTCCGGAATTTTATGTCTGCATTGAATGGAAGTAGAAAGTGCGATAACTGTATAACCGGATTTTATATTAGAGAAGAATCAGAGCAACTTTGCTTTGCGTAACCTTCAGAAATTATACTAAGGCTATTTGAGCAACCCTTGCCCTTGTAGGGACATTCCATAGGTTTATTCATTCTTTTTTCACTAAATAATTAGCTTTAATTCTCCTATCCTCTACGTTCTTGACGTTCCCTACCAGAATCTATGAGAAGCGTAATATCATCTTTGGATAATCTAGCGATCAAAATTTAAGAATTAGAAAATAAGGCAGCAACAACTCCTTCCTACTCAACTCTTTCCTGCTCTTTTCCTTTCTTCTCCTGAGGACTAAGGACTGAGGACTGAGGACTGACTCCTTAAGGAGTATCTGACAAATCTCCACCTGGAAGATTACTAACAGCTCGCTGCAGCTCTGACAAAGAACGATTATAGTCAATAATTGCAGTTAGCAAATTATTCTCAGCTCTGGTCAAGTCTGTCTCAGCATTAATAACCTCCAACTGAGTTCCCACACCTGCTTGAAATCTTAATCGCGCCAAACGTAAAGCCTCTTTGGCCTGTTCCACGCCTAATTCTGCTGTAGAAATATTCTCAAAACTGGCTTCCAAACCAAAAAAGGCTTGTTCAACTTCACGACGAACCTGATTTCTAACTTGCTCAAACCGATTTTCTGCAATATCTTGATCTAGAATACTCTGTCTAGCCGCCGCCCTAGCTGCACCACCATCAAAGAAATTCCATCTAAAGTTGAATCCTACTGTAGTTCCATCAGCCCAACCCCTGGCTGCAAAAGGACTTAAGTTATCAGTAGTTAACGCCAACACATTGTAAGTGGCAAAGAAATTTAAGCTTGGCCTGATGGCTGAGAGAGCTAATTTTCGTTGCTCATCGCTTAAGTCTCTTTGTACCAACTGCTGTTCTAACTCAGCTCGGTTTTGAAAAGCAGACACAATTGTTTCATCTAAAGATAGAGGCCAAGACCCTGCTGGCTCAATTGGGTCAGCAGCCGTTAAATTGATTAACTGACTTATATTCAATCTTTCCACTAAGCGACGTTGAGCAGTACGCTGGTCTCGAAATGCATTTGTCAGATTTTGTTGTTCGTTTGACAATGTTACTTGAGCTTGCAGTACATCAAACCTAGTTCCAACTCCAGCTCTTTCTAAAGCTTCTGCATCCTCTAAACTTTTTCTAGCGTTAGCCACAGCAGCTTCCCCAATTCTGACTCGTCCATCTGATTCTTGTAGATCGTAGTATTCATCAGATACATCAAAGCGTAATTGTTCTGAAACTCTTTCTAACTCTAGTTCTCGGAGGTGCATTTGTTCTCTAGCAATTCCAATTCTAGCAGAACGAGCTTTACCAAGGCCAAGGTCATAGTCAAATCGAAATGTATTTTCAAAAGTTGTGACTGGGAAATTTTGAATATCTGTGTCTATAAACTCTGTACCTCTACTTTCTGCAAGTCGTTGTTGAGCTTTTGCCTGTAAATCTCCAGAGGCACTTTCTGTACGTTGTAGGGCTGATTCAAAAGTTAGACTAGGCCACAAAGCGGCTTGAGCCTCTCGCATACTTGCTCTACTTCTTTCTACTTCTAATTGAGCAATTTCTATTTCTGGATTATTGCGTCTGGCTAAATCAATGGCTTGTTCTAAAGTAATTGGTATGGTTTCTTCTATCTGTACTTCATCGGGGGTAATTGGAAAGTTTAATGGGTTAGAAGATTTTGGTTGAATTTGAGGGGGAGGATTTGTTTGCAAGGTTCCATCTGGTACTGGTGGAGGAAAACTTTCTGTTGTTTGTTGAACAATGATAAAGCCAGTATCTCTTGATGAAGGTTTTTGATTTTCTACTCTGGCTAAATTAGGAACAGTATTGTTGTTTGGAGTTTGATTGAGACCTGTGGTTATCTGGGCTGATTTTTTCTGTGTTGAAGTATTCCCAAAAGTAGGTGGATTATGAATTGTTGTGGCTGAATTTCGATTATTTCTACCGGGCAATCTTAGGGGATTAGTTAAGCCTAATGCTTGGGTTTCAGTCTGTGCTAAGTCATTGACTGTTTCCATTATCGGTGCTCGATTGATGCTTGTCATTACTCGGTAAGAATTTCCTAGAATTGAATTTCTTTCTGATGTTGTTTTGGGGTTATTTGTTTCGTTTTCTTGATTCGGTTGTAAATTTGTCTGAAATTTTGCTGTTTCAATTTTAGGATTTTCTGCTTTTGGTTTTGACTGTAATAAATCTAATAAACGAGAATTTGATTTCTCTAACTCAACCAAATTTTTTGATTCTACATCAACTTTTTCAGCCCCTTTACCAGCGAGAGTAATTGACTGTTGAAATTCTGTTCCTTTACCCAGATTAATTTCCGTTTTTACCTCAGAATCATCTGAATTTGACTCTAATAAATCTAATAAACGAGAATTTGATTTCTCTAACTCAACCAAATTTTTTGATTCTACATCAAATTTTTCAGCCCCTTTACCAGCGAGAGTAATTGACTGTTGAAATTCTGTTTCGTTACCCAGATTAATTTCCGTTTTTACCTCAGAATCATCTGAATTTGACTCTAATAAATCTAATAAACTAGAATTTGACTTCTCTAATTCAGCCACATTTTCTGAATTTACATCAACTTTCTCAGTACCTTTACCAGCCAGAATAATTGACTGTTCAAATTCTGTTCCTTTACCAGGACTAACATCTGCTTCTCTGTGATAATTATCTGAATTTGACTGTAATAAATCTAATAAACTAGAATTTGATTTCTCTAACTCAACCAAATTTTTCGATTCTACATTAAATTTTTCAGCCCCTTTACCAGCGAGAATAATTGACTGTTGAAATTCTGTTCCTTTACCAGGACTAACATCTGCTTCTCTGTGATAATTATCTGAATTTGACTGTAATAAATCTAATAAACGAGAATTTGATTTCTCTAATTCAACCAATTTTTTTGATTCTACATTAAATTTTTCAGCCCCTTTACCAGCGAGAGTAATTGACTGTTGAAATTCTGTTCCTTTACCAGGACTAACATCTGCTTCTCTGTGATAATTATCTGAATTTGACTGTAATAAATCTAATAAACTAGAATTTGATTTCTCTAACTCAACCAAATTTTTCGATTCTACATCAAATTTTTTAGCCCCTTTACCAGCGAGAGTAATTGATTGTTGAAATTCTGTTTCGTTACCCGGATTAATTTCCGTTTCTACCTCATAATTATCTGAATTTGACTGTAATAAATCTAATAAACGAGAATTTGATTTCTCTAATTCAACCAAATTTTTTGATTCTACATTAAATTTTTGATTCTTGTTAGCTGCAAAACTACGATTAATATTTTGTTTAAATGGTAATACTGAGGACGAAACATTTTCTCCCTTTCTATGGGATTTTAATTCGGTCAATAAACTACCTGTATTTTCATATATATGTTCAAATTTTTTTAAAGATGAAATAATCTCTTGATTAGGTTTTGACTTAGGTAATTGTTTATTAATATTGACTTTTGAGTGTCTTGTTGATGGTGCTTTTGTACCTAATGAAGGAGCATCAGAATTTGAATTTAACTTTTCTAATAAACTGCCTTGAGGTCTTGATTGAGTAATATCCTCTAAAGAATCAGTATCTGACTTGACTTCTTGAGTTTCTGTTACCTCAATAGATTTTTCTTTGACCTCTTGTGGGTCTAAAATAGAATCTTTAGGAGTATTACTTTGGGAGTGCATAGGTGGTGGGGCAGTAGACCCCTGTCCCGCATTTGAAATAACTACTCCGATCGCTCCTACTACCAATACATTACGAAAAACACTCATGGATTTTTTTATTCGTCTCCAAGTCCAACTGATATTTTAAACTAACGAGTCAACTGCTTTGCCAAAGTCAAAAGTTGAAAATTCAATTAGCGATCGCCCATAGCAGTCAAAATTAGTTCTTCTACTCCTGCCACTGGCCAAATAGGTTTCTTCAGCCGCTCTGCTAATTCTTCTAGGGTCATATCATCCAAAAATAGATTATCTCCTGGTTTGAGCATGACTGAGGGTAAAATAATTCCTTCCCCTAAGTCTCGTCCTTGTAAACCATCTAGCAAATCTTGGCCTGTTAATAATCCAGTGACACTAATACTTTGTCCCCAATAGTTGCTTGATAAGGCCACCATATTTACTTCCAGTCCTTCAATTTGATTGAGTCGCTCGGCGATCGCTGCAAATGCTTTTTCTACTGCATTTCCTACTACCCAGGTTAGCTTTCTTTTGGTGCTTAAGCAAATGTTATTGGCTAAAATTTCTTTGACAGCAGCTTCAAATTGTGATATAAACTGGCGAATTGAACCAACTCCATTGCCAATTTGAGGATAATCTTCATATTCTGAAGCAGGGGGCAGGTCTCGACGGCCAATCAAAAACCATTCGTCAGCTAACCAGATGCAATTAGTCCCAGATGTCTGTCTCAGTTTAGCTTGAATTTCTTGGACTTGGTCTATGACTTCCTCCGCTTTTTCAGTAGTGACGGGTATTAGTTCATCTGAACTAGGGCGAAAGCGAGTTAAACCCACTGGTACAACTGCCACAGATGCTACTGCCGGAATTTCCCCAGTATGAAATTTTGCTAAATCTAATAATGTGCGTTCCAGATGAATACCATCATTAATTCCCGGACAAACTACAACTTGAGCGTGTATTTGCAGTCGCCGTTGTTGAAACCACTGAATTTGTTCGAGTATTTTACCTGCTCTGGAATTTTTCAGCAGGCGTGATCGCAATTCTGGTTCAGTAGCATGGACAGAAACATAAAGTGGTGAGAGTCGCATTTGTTCTATTCTCTCCCACTCCCGTTGTGGAAGGTTAGTTAAAGTCAGGTATGAACCGTAGAGGAAACTGAGACGATAGTCATCATCTTTTAAATAGAGAGTTTCTCGTTTACCTGGTGGTTGTTGGTCAATGAAGCAAAACGGACAACGGTTATTACATTGAATTAAACCATCGAACAGAGCGGTAGAAAATTCTAAACCCAAGTCTTCATCGTAGTCTTTTTCGATTTCAATGTGGTGAGTTTTGCCTTTAGCATCGATGACCTCTATTTCTAGATATTCGTCAGCACAAATATATTGATAGTCGATCAAATCTCGTGGTTGTTGTCCGTTGATAGAGGCGATCGCATCTCCAGGTTCAAAACCTATTTCGGCAGCGATGGAGTCGGGGATAATTTTAGTTATTAAGGCAGGTTTGATAGAAGTTTTACTCATGTTACCAAGGAACAAGGAAGAGGGAAAAAAGAAATAAGGAACAGGACTTATATAGAATCCGGTTGAATAGTTATTGTATAGTTGGGAGTAGGGGAGTGGGGGAGTGGGGGAGATTAAAGGCTTGAAGTAATTTAAGAAATTATCAACATATACTGTATAACCGGATTCTATATTACGGATGATGAACGAGTTTTAGGCATTAGCTTTTACCATTTCTGTACCGGAATGCTCCGCAAACAACTAGCCTCTTGCAGAGGAACTGCGTTAACAGCTTTTAGGGGCGAATGGCCATTTGCTGGCGCATAACTATCGTTAACGCCCCTACTTGGGTTTAAATCCCCTTCTAAACGTTTACTGCTGAGTGCTGACCCTAAATTCAGGTTTTCCTTTTTCGCTTCAACAATCACGATTATTGGAGCTGTTATGATTAACATTTCCGCAGATTTCGTGATTAAAAAGTCACAACTTCCGCTTAATCCTGTTTCTGGTTCGACTGTAAAATCTATGCCTGAAAATATATTAATTTGTTCTTGATTTTGTCTTTTGATATCTATTAATATTGGCGCAATTATCATTTCCGTTTGCGGAGCATTCCGTCAGGAAACGAGCTTTTTCACTATTACTTGCCAGGGCGATCGCTACGTTATAGTTCAGTATTTCTGTTAATAATTTACTTGGTTGTAATGGCGATATATTTGCAAAATAGTTTTGTTCTTCTCTTATATTAATTTCAAAAGTTTGTTTAATTTTTTCTAATGTAAAATCGCTGTAAGACATTTTTTCTTAAATACCTAATAAGTAAGATATATAGCGCTGCGCGCAGGCAACAGCTCATCTGGCAACAGCTCATTTGGGGGAATAAATTGCCTATAATATAAGATTTTAGCTATTGGACAATTCCTGTAATTTGCAAATATGCAAGTGCACATTGCTATAAAAATTAATAGAGTTGTCGCTAAATAGATGGAAAAAATCGCTCAAATTAAGACACAGTAATAATTCCAGAATTTTTGAATGGAAATTGCTAAAATCCTTACATGATAAGGGTTTACCAGTTTTTTATAGTTATAAAGCGACAAGTCTAATTGGTAGTGGTGCATTGTAATGGTATAACCAGTGGGAGCATCTTGCTCCCGTTATAATTATTTTTGGGTTGTCTTGCTCGCTAACCTGTGAAGATATATATTTTTTAATTTCTCCCCACTCCCCTACTCCCCTACTCCCCTACTCCCCCACTCCCCTACTTCCTCGAAATAGATGAGTATGTTGAGGACTATAAAGACCAGAACGCCCTACTTTTTCCACTTTCTCCAACGCCGGACTAATCACATAGAGCGTTGTTCTGACTAATTGTTTCTCCTCAGTAACAACTGCCATTTTCTCTAAAGGTACAACCCAAATCTGTTCATCAGGCCATCCCAAACGATAGCATATTCCAATAGGTATTTGAGGCGAGTAATGTTCTATCAACTTTTGTTGTGCTTCCCAAACATGACGAGCGCTCAAATACAAACATAAACTCGCTCCGTGAGCAGCCAAACTACCCAACTCTTCACTAGAAGGAACTCCTGTAGCTTTTCCACTAATCCTAGTTAATATGATTGTCTGCACCAACCCAGGTACAGTCAACTCCACTTTTAACTTAGCTGCTGCATCCTGAAATGCGCTAATTCCCGGCACAATTTCAAAATCAATTTCTGCCTCTGCCAAAAGCTGCATTTGCTCATAAACCGCCCCATACAAACTTGGATCTCCAGAATGGAGACGCACTACAGAACAACCTTTTTTCACTCGGTCTATCATTAAAGGCAGAATATCTTCTAGAGTTTTATTTGCCGTTCCAATAACCTCAGCATCAGGACGTACAACTCGTAACATTTGCTTAGGTACTAAAGAATCTGCATATAGAATTACATCTGCTTTCGCCAAGAGATTATAAGCTTTCACCGTTAATAGCTCGGGGTCTCCTGGACCTGCCCCTACAATGTAGACTGCTGGTTCAAGACTTTCTGTATTATTCATTTATTATATTAGTCAAAAAATTTTCTTCAGTATTCTGTGATTTTTCCTGATGTTAGTACCTATATTCAGAGAAAAGGAATGGTAGATGGACCCTGGTATAGCTCTGGACTTACTGTCTAGAGCTTTTTTTATCTTTTCTTTTGCGAGTTTAATACCAAGCGTGAAAAAATAATGTTACAAACTCTAGTTATAGGGAACAGGGAACAGGGAACAGGGAACAGGGAACAGGGAACAGGGAACAGGTAAAAGAGATTCGTCGCAAACATTTATCAAACTGGTATAATACCTCACCGTCAACGCAGGGTCAATTTATTGTCACGCTTAGAAAAATTGTATCCTCAGGACTTATGCAAATTAACCTTTGACACGCCATATGTAGGGGTGAATGGCATTTGCGCTCCGCAAAGCTCCAAATAGCGTCCTCACTTGATTTAGTGTCCGTGCGTAAGTCCTCATTCTTTGAAATTTCCTAAATCTTGCTAGAATTAGTTAACCAAAAATATAGAGTTGTAAATATTCTCTGATGACAAAGAATTAGCCCTGCACCGTCAACAGGGGTGGTGAAAATTGTTTGGGGCAATAAGAAACGAAGTAGGATGTCAAAGACTATCGCCATGCAATTTTTCCTTCTTACTTCTGCCTTCTGCCTTCCCCTTCTGCCTTCTGCCTTCTGCCTTCTGCCTTACTCATTACTAGCATTTCACTCTTTCTGTGTCTGTTCCTCCCTATACTTATTCTCTGAAGGCCATATATCAGGTAAAGGTCGCTTCAACAAATATAGCCAAGCCAAACCTGCTAACCCCAACAAAATTCCAGCTAAACTCACAAATTGGGCAATTCGCAGTGGCCCTAACATCAAACTATCAGTCCGTAATCCCTCAATCCAAATTCGTCCACTACTATAAGCTGCCATATAAACAAGAAATAAAGTCCCTACTTTAAGTCGATATCTACCCCGCAAATCTCTAAAAAATAGGAATAGTAATAGTCCAAATACCATCAAATTCCATAGAGACTCATATAAGAAAGTGGGATGAAAATAATCAAAATTTACTAATTCCGATGGACGACGTTCTGGAGGGATATATAACTTCCAAGGTAAATCAGTGGGACTACCAAAAGCCTCAGAATTGAAAAAATTACCCCACCGACCGATAGCTTGTCCCAAAATTACAGAAGGAGCCACTAAATCTGCCAATTGCCAAAAAGAGATTTTATTAATTCTGGCAAAAATTAAAGCAGCGATCGCTCCACCAATAATTGCTCCATGAATTGCAATACCTCCTTTCCAAATTGCAATCATATCTATAGGATTTTGTTGGTACTGTTCCCACTCAAACAGAACATAGTACAACCTTGCTCCAGGAATTGCAGCTAATACCAACCAAACCACTAGATCACCTAATAACTCAGGGTTAACATGACGGCGTCTAGCCAAATATTGGGAAAGAGTAACTCCGATTAATACTGCTGTGGCAATTAAAAGTCCATACCAACGGACTGCCAAAGGCCCCAATTCAAAAATAATTGGACCAGGAGAAGTAAATTGAAAGCCTAAAGGCAATATGGGAATCTCTGTTATCATAAATTTACATAGAAAAATCACTTATAAGAATACCTTAATAGCTAAAAGTCAAAAGTTAGAAATTTTGATAAATATAGCGATCGCACAGCATATAGTTAAGTAATATTATGTCCGGTTGAATAGTTATAAATAACGAGAGAGGAGTCAGCAGGGAAGAAGAAGGAGCAAAAGGAGAAAATTGTTTCATCACTAATTATCCGGACATGATATAAATAGTTTTTCCCTTTCAATGCTGACTGCTGATATGAAATCTGGTTATATCAAATCCGTTTAATTGGACATCAAAAAAATCTTCAATCGTCATAACTACCATCATCTTTGTAATTCTTTCTCCTCCTGACTCCTGTCTTCTCCTCCTGGGAGGGGGAGGGGCGAGGGGTGGGTTGACTCCTGAGGACTCCTAACTTAACCATTCTATGGCTGTTTAACCGGATTTGATATTATACAGTTATCGCACTTTCTACTTCCATTCTAATGCAGACATAAAATGCCGGAATATCCCAAGATTTTTGGCGTTGCTGAGTGGTAATGATTTTGAGATTAACTTTGGGCGCAAAACATCAGTTTTTCAATTTTACCTTCAGCTAATAGACATCTCCAAGAATCAAAAATCAATATCTATATCCCAAAGAAATTATCAATTCTTTACCCCTACAGCAAAGCTGCCTACTGCCTACTCCCTATGCGTGGTGTAGTCTACCCAAATGAAAACCGCTGTCAAGCTAAGACAACGCAAGATTTTTCCTTCTTTCTTCTTCCTTCTGCTATACATTGATATTAAAAAAGTAAACCCCTCAGCTTGATCATCAGCACTTCTAAAGGCTAGCTAAGGGGTATAAAACTATTCCAGAAACTGACTAGCTAATGGGTTGTTCTATCATTTACTAAATTGCCAAAGTTGTCGAAATAATGGAATCTGATTAACTAATATATTTCTTGTTGTTAATTCAAAGTTTTAGAATCTGAATTGAGTTCTTAATGTACCGACCCAAAGAGTGTCATTATCCTCAATGTGGTTAGGATTTGTAATCACAAATACACCGGGAGTAATAGCGATATTGTCGTTCATTTGGAAGCGATAAAAAGCTTCAATATGTATAGAAGTATCATCATCCTTCAAATCATCATTATCACCACCATCGGTAACAATTGGTGGTACACCAACAATAATACCTCCTAGACTTCCTTCTTTCAGTAGGTCTGGGAAAGCTAAAGTCAAAGCACCAGTAATAATAGTGATATCATCAGTATCATCATCATCTTCAGGACGGGCAAATGAAGCACCACCCCAGCCACCTATTTGAAAGCCATCAGTAACTCTCCATTGAGCCTCAAAGTTAACAGTATCTGCGGTAGTTGGTGTACCCTCAAAAGGGTCTCTGGCCAGAAAACTACCTGTACTTCCGGTCAAGTTCACATCGTCTTTCGGATGATAGGTACGCACATAACCCAGTTGAAAAGCTATTTTATCGTTTGGCTCAATCGTAAACTGGCCAAATCCACTAAATCCACCATTAAAAGCACCTCTACCTTCTCGAGGATCTTCAGGATCTGGTGCAGCATAACCCACAGTTACCTGAATTGCATCACTGAAGGAGTAGGCAAATTTGACACCAGCATCAGAAGGAGCACGATAATAAATAGGGTTGAATCGTCCAAATCTAGAAACAGCACCAGCACCACTACTTTCTAGAGGTGTGATAGTTCCGATAAAGTCATCAAGACCATAACCGTTAGCGGCTATCTCTACTTCACCTTTACCATTCAGTACAGGAAAACGATAGGCCAACTTGTCAATGGAAATGGTATCATCCGGACTGCTATCTGTAGCTAAACGAGTCATTAAACTATTGGTCAAATCTCCACCGCTATAGTTAGGAATGTTATTAGCTTGTAGACGAGTTCTTAAACGGTCTTCTCCTGTGAAACTGGTATCAAAGTTCAAACGAACCCGATAACCAAAGGTTGTCTGAGTTTTGTCATTGTCTGACTGTGATACACCACGGCCTCCAGCTCTTTCTCCCCAGGTATCGCTCAACCAAAACAAAACCTCTCCGTTAAGTTTGGTAGTAGTGGAGAACTGATTATTTTCTAGTTCTGCGGTTCTAGCTTCTAGAGCATCTACTCGTCCTCGCAAAGCAGCTAATTCTGCTGCAAATTCCTCTTGTAGTCTTTGTAAAACTGCTAAATCTTCTCTGGTTACTAGGTCAGAAGTTGCCGCTGCGATTAATTCTGTAATTCGGTCTAAACAAGAATTCAAACCTGCTGCAAACTCAAAACGGGTCATCGCTCGATTTCCCTTATAAGTCCCATCAGGATAACCTGCGATACAACCATAACGCTCTACCAAGGATTGTAGTGCTTGGAATGCCCAGTCTGTAGGTTGTACATCTGATAACTGAGTTACAGATGTTACCTGATCGAGTGAATCTCCATCTTCCAAGTCTGATACTGCCACTGGTGCCAATGAAGGGTCATCCATGGGCATTGAGCGAATATCTATTTGAGCTATTTCAAAGGAAGATGCGTTTTCTATCGTACTTTGGGCTAAGTTCTGATTTACAGAGTTTTCGCCACTTCCTAAAGTCTGTGGAGGAGCTTCAGCAGCGATCGCCGAACCTGCCATTAATAATGCTGCGCTAAAAACACTAGGACTGTGTTTTAGAGTTTTCCAGATAAGTCTTGTCATATTTACTAATCCTCACACCAATTTGGACTGAGCCAGGAATACCTAACTTTATACTGACATCTGCTTGATAAAACTGATACAAAGCGTCACATTAAGTGACCATCTGATGTTTACTTCCTGCTTCTACCGGAACTGTCGGCAGCACTCCGTCCACAGGCATTTTCATGTCGGCGATAGCCGAAACGGTTAAGCTAACCGCATTTCTCCCTCTTTATACTTGGGTTCAAATCACGGTCAATGGATATAATGATGGCAAATGAGCTGCAAACCTCGCAATATCATGTTACGAGCGCTGTTTCAGTCTCTATGTGGGCTATAACCACACTGAGGACATTGAAACTTTTTATTTCCACCTAACTGCTCCATAAAAATGATATAAAACGTCATATAGCGACATTTTAATCTTCACTTCCTGCTTTCCTACGGAATGCTACGCAAACAACTGAGGCCGTCGGCGGTTACTCATCCACAGGAGTCCACGGCCAATCCGACCGCATCTCTACTTTTGTTTTGATATATCAAGACTAGGGCGTTATATTTATTTGTTTTTGTTTTACAAAAAAACATTTGAATAAGTCTTAATATTTTTTTTTGATCTTAAGTTTTAAATGGCCAACTGCAAAAGTCGTTTGACAATGTTAGAGATTGGTTTACTGATTAAGCGATACTGTAAGCTAATTTCCAGCCTTTGAGGAAGACGTGAGGATTTATTTACAAAAAGCTCAACCATTATTCCTTTCTCTCTATCACAGTTTAGTTATTTTGTCTATATATACAATTTGTTTACAAGGGATGAGCTGAGAATGCCACCTTAGAAATTAGATTTTTGTTTGATTTGTAAAAATTACGGTCTCGTGGCAAATTTTACACCTAATTTGGTAATTTGCAACCTAATTTTCAGAGTATTTTTTTCAGGAAAACAAGCCGAAAACTAAGCAGGGAATAGATAGTAAGACAAACTGATAGTAAAATCTGAAATCAATATAATAATCTAACCCACATTCCGCACCACAAAATGTAGTATCGAATCAGGAGTCAGGAGTCAGGAGAGCTGGAGACAGAATTTTAGAAGAAAATCATAGCTGCCGTGATTGAGTAATCATGTATAGCAAGTATTTATGCGTAAATTTTTTACTCGGAAGCATGATCAACGAAAAAAGTAATTGAGATGATTTGCATAGTATAAATACCTGCCAAGCTACGGATTCATATACTACTTTTAATACTACAAATTGACGTGCGGAATGTGGGATCTAAAATTAGAAAATCATTCGATCTAACGACCCCCTGCTCACCACTTATCATTTTTCAGTTTCTCAATTTCTATTTAGGGCTTACTGATTAAATCTAAAAGCATTGACAGGTAAAGGATTTAGCTTTTTTACAGCGAAAAAAGTGCAACTTTTTTAAGCTTGAGCGACCAAAAAGTTAGGATAAAAGGCAGAATAATTGCAGAAAAATCAAGGGATAATATCATGTCCGGTAGCATCGGAGCGTGTATAAAATTAAGGTGACAATAGGATAAAACCTTCTGCCTCCTGCCTCCAGCATAGCTGCCTTCCTTCCAGCAAAGTCTAATTATTCAACCGGACATGATATAAAATATCCGACTACCTCCTCTAAATTCTCCATTCCTCCTGACTTCCCCTCCTGGGAGGGGGAGGGGCGAGGGGTGGGTTGACTCCTACCTCATACCAAAAGACTTATTCAGCAAACCCTATTTAAGTAATCGATGTTGAATCTAATCGACGAATAGCTACAACTGAAGGTTTCGGAGGATCGTTAACTTGTTTAGTTGGCCAGTTAGACCCCATAGGCACGGTACGAGTCTGGACTAAATCTGAACCATCAGTAGTTTTCATTGCCAACTGACGAGTTTCTGAAGCCATATTCTGGCGAATGCCGTTATATTCTCCTGGATGTTGAATAGCTAAAAACAACGTTTTCTGGTCTTTGGTAAAGAAAGGCCCACAAGTTTCACTTTCTGTTGGCGCTATTCCAAATAAATAAGCTTCTCCAGCATTAGGACCAGAAGTGGGAAGATACCAGATAGAATTATTACCAAATAAACCACAAAGAGTAGGTTGGTCTATAGGTTTGCCATCCTTACCCATTCGATTCATTGGCACTGTTTTGTTATGCTTACTGGTACTAATATCTGTCACCATCCACAGATTACCCTGTTGATCAAATTCTAAATTGTCAGGATTAGAAAATCCTAGTCCACCCTCCATAGGTTCGCCCCCAGTAGCAAACATTTCCCAACTAAATGTCATAGCATCTGGTTGATTATCATCCTCAGTCAAACGCATAATCCAACCAAATTCGTAAGCTTCATCATCCTGGCCTTTAAATATACGTTTGTCTGGACTACCATCAGATTTACTGGGAGACCCGGAGGTAAAGGCAATAAATAAGTTACCATTTTTATCTACCTGAGTATCTTCGGGACGTGCTGTACAAGTAACGCCAGCAGCATTAGCAGCTAGATGAGCATCAATGAGAATAGCTCCTTGTTTCTCGTCCGCATTACCTTCATACAAGTCCCCCAGAGTTTTATATTTCTGTTTGAACCTTTCTACTTCTTGAGCAGTTATCGCTTTGAAGCTACCACCATCAGGTCTTTGGGGTAGATTAATCATATTGTTAACATGGACTTGTGGTAAATCTGGATTCACAGGAGTATCAGATTGCAGAGGAATCCAACTACCTGTACCATCAGGATTAAATTTAGCGCCATACAACATCCCCTCTGTCAAAAGTTGAGAGTTAGCTTTATCAGTGGGGTCTTTCACTGTACCTTTACTCACAAATTTATATAGATGGCCGCTACGGCGATCGCATCCGGAATAAAATGCTAATGGTTTATCAGTTTCTACCCTAATACCTACTGCTTCGTGGCGATAACGACCTAACCAAGTATGTTTTGTACCATAGTCGTCAGGGTTAGCTGGGTCTACTTCTACCATCCAACCATACTTATTACCAGCTAAACCAAATACACTTCCCAGACCAGCGACTCCTCTTTCACCAATAAAGAGGGATTTTTCTCTGGTCGGGTCAACAGAAGTACCATCAGGATATACTGCTTCTACTACATAATTTTGAAAATTTTCTTCGGCACTAAATACTGTTCCCCAAGGTGTAGTGCCGCCTGCACAGTTAGCAAAACTACCTATAATGCGATCGCCTAATTTATCATTATAACCTTTGCCTTTTTTATTAAAAACTGCTACTGCTGGTCCTGTTGATTTTAAATAACGCCCGTCTTCTAATCCTGAAATACCTGTTATTCTGCGGTCAATTTTTGAATTTGTTCTTACCCATTTTCCATCAGGTTCGCGACGTATGGAAATTACACCTATTCCCATATCAATCATTGCTTCTTTAGCTGTTGCAATAATATTTTGTTTCAGGGAATTTTCAAGTAATTCTGAAGAATTAATTCCTGATTCTCCTACCTGTCTAAATGCTGTTGCTAATTCTGTAAAAGGCAAAGATTTACCAATAACTGCTTGATAAGTTGTTACCCAAGGCAAAGGACTAATATATTCAAAGTTTATGGTTAATAATCCTTCATTTTCACCTGTTTCAATGTAGGAAATATAGTCGTTATTGTAGCCAAAACGTGAATCACCTATTTTGTCGCCCCATGACCCAATAACATCATAAGTAAAACCTTCTGGAATTATTAAATCATCTACTACTTCGTAATTAGTATAATTTTCTATTTTGAATTCTTGATTATTTGTTGTTAAAGGCATTGGACCTTTAACTGGTTGGAAATTAATATTCTTGGTAGAAGTTCCACTAATTGGAGATTTTTCAATTGTTGGAGTAGATGATTGTTTTTGACAGGAACTAAGGGTTATTGTTCCTGCGGTAGCTCCTAGAAATATAAGGAATTCTCTACGTTTAAGGTTCATAGAAAAAGTAATAAGTTTGACGTTTTTTAATATAGCGTCGATTGATACTTTTTGGAAAGGGATAATTAGGCATAGTATGTACTCTTTTCTTTTTTGTAGTAGATTTTTTTTCAACAGCATTAAATGGATATTATCTGTAACTTTGTTTGGGGACTTAGGTTTAAGGCGGTTGAATTTCATTTTTCAAGTATATGTATATCAAGGCTTCTGTTCTTTTATTGCGTATGTCGCAATAGTCATTTTGGGCTTTTTCTAAAAAACAATGTTTTACTTGCTGGA